>CAYOJT010000104.1:0-9594 GCA_964404365.1 uncultured Bacteriovoracaceae bacterium | reverse complement strand
CCTCGTTGGACGTGAAAGAGAACTTTCGCGCGTCCGCGCGTGTCTCGCGGCCTCGCGCTCTGTGCTTTTGGAGGGGCCGGTTGGCGTCGGAAAAACGAGACTCGCGATCTCCGCCACACAAGAGGCGAAGAAAAAGGTTTTTCGGATCGATGGCGATAGCCGTTATTCGGAACAGAAACTCACGGGCTGGTTCGATCCTCCCGCTGTCATGAAAAAGGGATTCAAAAAAGACGCCTTCATCGCTGGGCCATTGATCGAAGCGATGGAAGCAGGCGGAATTCTTTTTATTAACGAGCTGAACCGTTTACCTGAAGGGGTTCAGAACGTCCTTCTACCCGCGATCGATGAACGCATGGTTTCGATTCCAAAACTTGGAATCATCAAAGCGAAACCCGGTTTCCTCGTTATCGCTACTCAGAACCCGAAAGAGTTTGTGGCGACTTCACACCTCAGTGAAGCGATTCTCGACCGTTTCGAACTCATCGCCATCGACTATCAAACTGAAGACGAAGAGTTTGAAATCGTGCGGGAGCGTTTAAATGCATTCGGCGCAAAGAAGAACTTAAAAGAATTAGCGCTCGCATCGGTGCGCCTGACGCGAACGACTCGTGATCATCCCCGCATTAAGCGCGGCGCCTCGATTCGGGCGGGAATCGCAGTAGCCGAACTGACTTCGGTTTTTATTTCAGAAGGCTATTCTCTGAAGGACGCTTTCTTCGAAGCGGTCCTCTTAGCTCTCCCTACTCGTATCGAAATCGAGCGGGAAGCTGAATCGAATGTTTCCCTTCAAGAGGAAATTGAAGCGCTCCTTCGCGAGCTTTCAGATTCAACTTTAGAAAACCTCGATACTGCCGACCTCCAAAAAAAAAACTAAACCCCTCTAAGAGCACTCAAAATCCATTTGAAAGTGGATTTTCAAACTACTCGCCCCAAGAGCCGAGCGAAGACTCTCTGTTCTTGCCGCCGGAATCTTTTTCTCAGGCACTCGGACTCGCCGACGAGGATGTCGTTTTCGATCTGAAAAGCGCCTCTTCTTGGGACATCGCGACTCGCTACCACGAGTTCAAGACGAAGCCTTCGCTGAAGAAGAATGAAAAGCTTGCGGATCACATTCGAAAAATCTCAGCACGCGCAGTATTGGATCGCGCACAGGCCATTTTAGGTTCGATCGTACGTCCCATGGATCGGAAGCTCGGGACTTTAGATTCGATTCCACCGGACGCGTCTGAAGTTGAAATCGAAATCGATGAAACCATTGAAAACTCCCCGTTTGTCGCGCTCGGAAAAGCCGTGGCAAGAAACGAAGATCTCTGGATGGAATACCAGGTGCGAAGAGGTCAGGCCGTTATCTTGAGTGTCGACACCTCCCTGTCGATGACGGGCGAGAAACTTGCTTTGACTGCGGTTGCGCTTGCAGTAGTTCTCCTCCAGTTCCCGGATGACCCTATTGGAATTGTTGCGTTTGAAAATGAATCTCGAATTTTGAAATCGCCCGACGAACGGATTTCACTTGAACAGTTGATTGAGCGATTTCTGGATGTCCCCGCACAAGGTTACACTCATCTAGAATCGGGTGTTCGTACCGCGCTTGAACTCGTGAAAAATTCGAAATCTCTAGGAATTCATCGTCCCCCATCAGCGGTTCTTCTGACCGATGGAAAATATACTGCCGGAAAAGACCCGGCCTATCTGGCTTCCCGGTTTCCACATCTTGTGGTGATGAAGATGGGAAATGAGCGATCAAGTCGCGAACTTTGTCGCGAGATGGCAAAAAAGGGCTCTGGCGCCTTGCGTGAAATCGATCACCTCGAGGCTCTACCTCAGGCCATGTATAGTGTGGTGAAAGATTTATTGCGCGGTCGTTCGTTGCGCTAAGCCGGGGTCGTCAATCTTCCTTTATTGCGACCCGAGTTCGGACAGGATAAAACTAACTTCACTATGCGTGATGACTACAAAATTTCGACCCCGACTGCTTCATTGACTGTGCAAATCGAGAAGGACGTTCTCGAGACCATCCAAACGATGGAAAAGCATACGAAGTTGAATGTATCCGAAATTATCAATACGGCTGTAAAGCGTTTCATCTCCCAGCATAAGGATTTTTTGCCGGCAGATTATTCCGCTAAGAAGAACGCGAGCTGATCCTTAACGGATCGCTACGACTGAAACGGAAATCGTTTTAATCGTGGGAAGAATCGCGGCCTTAATTGTCGCGGGCGTTTTTGAACTCACGCCGAGTCCGATCGTCTTACGATCCATCGCGATCGACCATACAAATCGAACACTCTTTAACTGTTCCGCAGTAATTCCGCTCGCTGCGATCGCGTTTTCATCGAGTACAATGATCGCAGTAGCGCTCATCTTACTTCCGACTCCACGAAGAGCGTGATCGTAAGTTCCCGAGCGCTTAAATTCATCCGTATCGCTTACCGGCAGCTCCATCGGCTTCCCAATGGCCTCAGGTAAATTTCGGATAGTTTCATCCGCCTCTTTCGATCCAATGACGACAACCGCGACTGCGCGACTATCGCCGAGAACGATTTGGCCACCCTCTTCGCTAGTCAAAATGTTCGAGCCACCGCCCGCTGGCGAGTTCCCGTTATTAGCCTGCTTTGGAAAGCTTGGAGAAACCGGTGCACAGCCTTGAAGCGCAAGCGCGATCAAAGCGACTAAAGACCCAGATTGAGCGATACGTTTAGACCCCATAGGACCCCCTGTATTAACGCACTGTATATATAGAGAAGTGATACTGGGTGTCAAACTAGATAAAGTCTATACATTTTAACTATTTATAACGCTATCCAGCCCCGGGCCCCTTTTATGCGACCCTGTGCGTTAATTAAGCGAGTTCCGGGTTTCGTTCCTCAGGTCGTCGCCTGATCCATCACTTCGGCGATGTCCATCACCTTCACCGAATCCTGCTTGTCCTTGGATTTCACACCATCGGTAATCATGGTCATACAGAAGGGACAAGCTGAAGCCACCACGGTCGCGCCGGTGTCGAGCGCTTGTTCAGTTCTTGCGACGTTCACTTTCTTACCGATGTGTTCTTCCATCCACATCCGTCCGCCACCCGCACCACAACATAGGCTTTGATCGTGGTGTTGTTTCATCTCAACAAGCTTCACGCCAGGCACTGATTCGAGCACGGATCTCGGTTGTTCGTAGACATTATTCCAGCGTCCCAGATAACAGCTGTCGTGAAATGCGACCGTCTGATTCATTGCCGCTGCGGGCTTCAGTTTTCCGCCCTGAATGAGTTGAGCGATAAATTGTGAGTGGTGAACAACTTCATAGTTTCCACCAAAATCCTTGTATTCATTTTTCAGAATATTGAAACAATGCGGACACGCCGTAACAATTTTCTTCGTTTGATAGCGATTCAAGGTCTCCACGTTTGCAGTCGCTAGTGTTTGGAACAAGTACTCATTCCCAATTCGTCTGGCCGAATCGCCCGTACACTGTTCCTCCGAGCCCAAGATCGCAAACTTCACAGAAGCCTTCTTTAGCAAGCTTACAAATGAACGGAGGACTTTTTTATTCCGATCATCAAAGGATCCAGCACAACCCACCCAAAGGAGCACGTCTACTTTGGAGGCATCGCCAACGGAAGACATCTGAGGAACATCGAGACCCTCTGACCAATTCGCACGGTCTGCTGCCGAGAAAGCCCAGGGTGAATAATTCGTCTCCATATTCTTAAACACCGTTTGAACCTCGGCTGGAAATTTTGATTCCATCATCACGAGATTTCGGCGCGATTCCATGATCTTCCCGGGCTGGTCGATAAAGACCGGACACGCGATTTCACACGCGCGACAAGTTGTACACGCCCAGATCACATCCTCTGTAACGTTCTCATCGATCAGCGGGGTAACTTCTTCTTCCTTTCCAGCGAGAAGGGCCGCTTTATTTCGGTAGAGATTCGTCTTTAGATCTAAAATGAGTTTTTTAGGGGATAGCGGTTTACCGGTATTCCAAGCAGGACAGAGCGATTCGCATCGTCCACACTCCGTACAGGAGTAATAATCGAGAGAGTCCTTCCAGGAGAGGTCGTTGATTTTTGCAGCTCCATATTGGGTCACCGATTCGTTCGTGAAATCGATCGGCTTCATTCCTTTTTCTCGCTCAATTGGCTTTAGGAAGGTGTTCGGACCGGCAGCGATAATATGAAGGTGTTTTGAGTTCGGGATGTACATCGAGAATCCCAAAACCAGAAGCATGTGCACCCACTTCCAAAAGGTGAAGAGGTTATGGTGTGCAACTGAACTCGTCGATAGACCTTCCACCCAGCCCGACACAATCTTCGAGAAGAACATCGAGTCCGCATAAAACGGCATATCACCAACGATGTGGTGCGCGTTCATGAGCAGAATCGCGACCATGAGCGAACCCGTGAAGGTGAGAACGATCATCGCGTCTTTTGATTTTCCGACATACGAAGGTTTCACGATTACTCGACGATAGAGTGCATAGAGAACCGCAATGAGAATGCCGCCCGTGAAAAAATCCTGAATCGTGACGAGAAGCTTGTAGGCTGATTCGCCGATAAACGTGAAGTTTGCGCCTTCGTAAAGCGTTCCGATAAATTGTTCTACGGTTCCGATCGTGATGATCATGAAGCCCCAGAAAATCACCGTATGCGCGATACCGATGGGTTGTTTCTGGTTGACCGCCTTTTGTCCTAAGACGTTGACGAGCGCGATCTTAATCCGTTCTGGAATGCGATCGACAGTCGGGCCTTTGCCTTTTTGTTTTTTGATGAGCTCGATGAGGATCTTAAATTTGAGCGCAGAATATCCGAACGCAAAACCAGCCACTGCGATAAATGCAAAGGTCTGCCAGGTCATGATGATCGTTTCCCTTCCGTAGAAACCGATACTGCTTGTGACTTAAACTTCTAAAAGCTCAGTGTTCTTTTAATTTCTTCATCTCTTCCGCTAATGCAGGAACAACCTGGAAGAGATCACCCACGATACCGTAATCAGCGACTTGATAAATCGGCGCTTCCGGATCCGTGTTAATCGCAACAATCGTCTTCGACGTGCGCATTCCGGCTAAGTGTTGAATCGCTCCAGAAATACCGCAGGCGATGTAGAGCGCCGGAGAAACCACTTTTCCGGTCTGTCCAACCTGATCGCGGTGAGGACGATAGCCGGCATCAACGGCAGCGCGAGATGCGCCCACAGCTGCACCAATTGTGTCCGCAAGTCCTTCGATGATTTTGAAGTTGTCTGCGCTTTTTAGCGAACGTCCACCGGATACAACAATGGCGGCTTCAGTCACATCTGGTCGTGCCGACTGACCTTTAACCACATCGGTCGTTTTCGTTTTCAAATCACCGACGCTCGCAGCCGCAGATGCAACTTCAGCTGATTTCGAAGTGTCAGGTTTCGGAATTCCGATCGCGTTTGCACGAATGGTCGCCATGCGAGGACCCGCTCCCAGGAATTCAACTTCAGCTGTCGCCTTACCCGAATAAACGGGGCGACGAACTTTGATGTTGGATCCTTCAAAAGCAATCGAGGTGCAGTCCGAAGCAAGTCCCACATCTAATCGCTTCGCCAAGCGCGGCATGAAGTCACGGCCCGTTGGAGTATGAGATGCGAGGATCACTTCAGGGGAGATCGATTTTACGAATCCCTCGAGTGCAGCTACGTAAGCTTCTGCATTGTAAAGTTTGAGAGCGGCATTTTCGATCACGTGAACTTTTTTAGCCCCGTAATGACCCATTTCAGCCGCCATCGATTGAACACCTTCACCCAGCAGAGCAACATGTGTTTCGTTGCCACCTGCGGCCGAGGCGCCAATGAGTTCGAATGTCGAACGCTTTAATTTTCCATCACGGTGTTCAGCAATAACGAGAACTTTTGCCATAAATTAGACCACCTTCGCTTCTTCATGGAGGAGGCGTGCAAGTTCTTTTGCTGCAGCTGCTGGTTCTCCAGGAATTTTCTTACCCGCTTGTTTCGGTGGCGGGAGTTGAAAGTTTTTGTATTTAATTTTTTGATCGGAGTCGGAAACACCCACATCAGCGCCCTTCAGGACCTTCACTTCTTTTTTCTTCGCCTTCATGATGTTCGGAAGGGACGCGTAGCGGGGTTCATTCATCCCTTTTTGAGCCGCGATGAGAACAGGAACGGGAGCTTCGATCATCTCGATCGCTCCGCCTTCAACCTCGCGCTTAATTTTCACGCTCGTTGGGCTGTATTCGCAGGAGAGAGCCACAGTCACGCATGCGATTCCAAAATGCTCTGCGATCAACTGTGAAGTTTGAGCAGCTCCATCGTCGATGGCTTCTTTGCCCGTAAACACGATGTCGACTTTCGCTTCTTTTTTCAAAGCGCCAGCGAGTGCTTTCGCTGCATAGGTGTTATCTGCGGTTTCTGGAATCTCAACATGCACACCATTGTCTGCACCCATCGCGAGTGCGGTCCGAATCGCCTCAACCACGCGAGTCGGTCCAGCGGACAGAACGGTCACGGTGGAGCCCGCATTTTTTTCTTTCAGGCGAAGCGCTTCCTCGACTGCAAATTCATCGTACGGGGACATGATCCACTTCACTCCGGCGGTATCTATCCAGGATGAATCGGCGTTGAGCTTGATTTTGGTCTCGGTGTCCGGGACCTGCTTGATGCAGACGTAGATATTCATAAAATTTCCTTTGAACGCTCTTAGTTATACGGTTTTTATGCGCCGCTTCGCAATGATTTTGCGGGCCTAAAAATATCAGTCAGAAAAGATCTTCGAGAGTGAACACCCCGCCCAAAAATTTCTTTGGAGATTCTGCCAATGCGATGGCGCATTCAATCGCTCCGCTTGCAAAAAGGTCACGACTAAGAGCCTCATGACGGATTTCGATGCGCTCAAAGGGCGATTCGAAAATAATTTCATGAGTTCCGATCGTTTCACCCTCCCGAATCGACTCGATGGGCGTTGAAACTGGCAATTCTTTCGCCAAACTTAATGCGGTGCCGCTTGGAGCATCCTTTTTATGCACGTGGTGCTCCTCACGTATCCTCACTGAGTACCGGTCGATGACCCCCTTCTCCTTCAGAAGTCGGAGAATCGAGCGCACGGCGGAAACACCTAAGGAAAAATTGGGGATCAGAAAAAGTGAATGATCGAAAGCATACTTTTCGAGTTCACGCGACTGATCCGGCGTCCAGCCCGTCGAACCCATCAGTACCGGTCGTTTGAGTCCGCCTCGGAGCGCGGAGAGCACCGCTTCGGGCGAGGAGAAATCCAATACAACGTCGCACGTTTGGAGAATGTTTAGATTTTCACCGCGTTTAGGTGAAGCCTCGATACGAACTTTCTTCTGGTACTTGGGATCCTGCAGGAGGGCCACGACCCGCTTCCCCATTTTCCCCTGAATCCCGAGCACTCCTAATCGGATCATGGCCACTCGCCTTGAAATTTTGGGTCTTTCAAAAGAATTTCACTTAGGTGCTCATCCGATTTTTTAGAAATCGGAACCAGCGGAAGGCGCAGAAAGTTTTCGATCATTCCAAGGCGGTGAAGCACCCACTTCACAGGAGCAGGATTACTTTCGATAAAGAGATCCTTAAACCAAGGCAGAAGTCGCTCGTGAATCAGGTTCGCTTCGTGCATTTTTCCGGCAAAAAAATCTTCCGTCATTCGCACCATAGCTTGAGGAGCCAGATGACTCGCAACGGAAATGGTTCCCACTGCGCCTGCTTCGAGGAGCGAAAGATAAGTGGCATCGTCACCCGAAACCAAGTCGAGTTCTCCGCCATGCTTGGAAACTTCTTTCAAAATCTCTTTTCCAAATTCAATGTTTCCCGTCGCTTCTTTGATCGCGACGATTTTCGGATGTTTCGAGAGATATCCGACGGTCTCGGCACTTAGGCTCACACCCGTGCGACCGGGAACATTGTAGAGAATCGTTTTCCCCTTTAGCGCGCGATCAATGGTCTCATAATGCTGGATGAGTCCTGCTTGCGTCGGTTTATTATAATAGGGCGTAACGATAAGGTGATATTCGTATCCGATTTTTTCGGCCATCTCACCTAAACGAATCGTCTCTCTTGTATCGTTTGAACCGATTCCTGCTACGGGAAGTATTTTTGTCCCGGAGAGTTTACGAAATCCGAACTCGAATACCGCCCTTTTCTCGTCCTTCGAAAGGGTTGGACTCTCACCGGTTGTTCCGCAGAACACTATTCCTTGAACACCCGCTCGAATTTGATGATTCAAAAGTTTTTCAAACGCCACCCAATCGATCTCGCCCTTCTGATCAAATGGCGTCACAATCGCAGTAAAAATGCCCTGAAATACAGACTTTTTCATAACTTCATCTCTGCCTGAATTTGTTCTTCGAAAGTTTCGCGTTTACGAATGACACGCGCGACGCCCTTTTTTACAAGAACCTCTGCAGGGCGATTTCGAGTGTTGTAGTTACTCGACATACTCATACCGTACGCACCCGCCGACAGAATCGCCACACAATCTCCGCTGTCGAGTTTTTCGGGGAGAACGCGAGCGGTTCCAAAACAATCTGAACTCTCACATACCGGGCCGACAACATCGACTTTACGCTTCTTCCCTTTGGCTGCGCCTACGTTTACCGGAACAATTTCATGGAAGCTCTGGTAGAGTGCAGGCCTCATGAGATCGTTCATAGCAGCGTCGAGAATGAGGAAGTCCTTCTCTTTACGTTTTTTCCGATAGAGGACCGTCGACACCAAAACGCCCGCATTCCCGGCGATGGTACGACCCGGTTCGAAAAGTATTTTATAACGACCAAAAAGCCGCGATTTTTTACCAAAATGTTTCAAAACCATACTCGCGTACTTTTCGATCGATTGTGGTTTCTCGTTTCGATATGCGATCCCAAGCCCACCCCCTAGATCCAAAAATTCGAGCGGCTCCGGAAGAATCGTGTCGAGTTCGATTGCGAGTTCTTTGATTTTTGAAAACGCCTCATCAAAGGGTTTGAGCGTTAAGATCTGCGACCCGATATGGATACTGATTCCTTTGATCGCAAGCGACGAAAATTCGCGTTCAGCGTGTTTCGCGATTTCGAGTATTTCTTTCTTATTCATCCCAAACTTGTTTTGTTTTAAACCTGTCGAGATATAAGGATGTGTTTTTGGGTTCACGTCCGGGTTAAATCGAAGTGCGACTCGGGCTTTTACTTTTTTATCGCTGGCCATCTGATTAATCAGTTCGAGTTCAGAAACACTCTCCGCGTTGAATGAGTGAATCGAGTGTTTGAGCGCTTCTTCGATTTCTGATTTTGATTTACCTACGCCGGAAAATACAATTTTCTCGGGTTGTACACCCGCCAGGAGCGCACGTTTCAATTCTCCGATCGAGACAAGATCCATTCCCACTTCTTCAGAGCCGAGCATCCTTAAGATGTGCGTGTTCGAATTCGCTTTCACCGCAAAACATATGAGAGGTTGAATTTCAGCCATCGCCTCCTTCATCCGACGAACGGGGTCTAAAAATCCACGCTCGGAATAAACATAAAGAGGGGTCCCGTACTTCTCGGCTAACTCATCAAGCGAAACACCTTCAGTTGTAAGCGTGCCGTTTTTATACTCGAAATAATCTAAGGGACGACTC
>CAYOJT010000103.1:4193-9614 GCA_964404365.1 uncultured Bacteriovoracaceae bacterium | reverse complement strand
ATCTTGTTCATCATCATAACTACCGCCCTCCTGGCTTATTCGAAATCAACGGAATCTCCGTATCATATACTTCATCGTCACCAATTGCGTTCGGATAGACTTCGCGAACTACAACTGACCCCGTCGTAATCTTTCGTACATACCCTTTGCGCTTTCCTACGCGAGTATTCACCGCAACCGTATGGATTTTACCCGCGACATCGCGAATCATTGCGCGCATTTTTTTCGGTCCGGTCATTACGGCAATCAACTTAAAATCAGTCGTGTCGTACTTCTCTAGGTCAGATATCTGACCAATTTTCTGGAGTTGTGTTTCTGGTTCCTTAAAGGGATCCCGAATCATCAAATACTCTTTAACCGTACTTTCTGAGAATCGAATGGGCGGCGGAATGACTTTGGGCTTGTCCGAAGTCTCAGCGGAAGAGTTCGGGGTGATCACCTGTATACCAGCCGCCGCTGGCGGCGGGGCGGGAGGAGGTGCAGGATCGGCGGCGTGCGCAGGTAAAAT
Organism: uncultured Bacteriovoracaceae bacterium; assembly: GCA_964404365.1. GTDB lineage: Bacteria > Bdellovibrionota > UBA1018 > UBA1018 > UBA1018 > JACMQW01. Next base: position 9,106 of record CAYOJT010000103.1, on the reverse strand, counting down.
ACCAAACGCACTCATCCAAGTCGAAGCGATGATGGTGGTGAGTAATGACTGTCTCATTTTCCCACTCCCGTGTTCGGCGCGCTCAGCTTATCGGACTCGCGCTTCTTCCAGATGTCATCTTCGGCGGTGCCCAGATAATAAAAGCCCTTGATTCGCATCGTGCCGTCGATGTCGACGTATTTTTGTTTTGAGGAGTCTGCAGTCCGTGGACGAGCCTGATACTCGTCGACTCGAATAATTTTCTCGAGCTGATTGAGGCGCTCCATGAACGCGATCATCTGGACGTAAACTGCTTTGAAAGAGAGCGTGAAAGGTTTTTCGACGTAATATTCCTTTTTCGTCTCGGGCATCTCGTCGATTCGAGTGAGATTAATACCGATTTTTTTTGCCTCGGCACTGAGTAATCTTACGAACTCTGACTGATCGAAAACTTCGGGGATAGTCGCCTTCATAGAGCTGAGCTGTTCAACCATCGCTCGCAGCTCTTGGCGTTTCTTTTCCAGAGTTTCGTAGAACGTCTTAGCGTCTTGAAGTTTCTTACTTTTAGTCTCAATCTCCGATTGGATTCGAATGATTTCATCCTGAGCTTGAACATAAGGCGAAAGCACGTCGTTGTAGAACGAGTACATATCCCACCCGAGGTAGCCCAGAATTCCGAGAAAAATGAAGTTCAGGATTAGGTTTCTCATCGCCGCACGATATCCAATCCGAAACGATAAACCTGAACGTTATCCTGTTGGACCTGATTGATCCCACCGATCGTAGAAACCTTACTGAAGAGTTCGATGCCTTCGAGTTTTTTCGAGAAGTCTGCGTAATCCTCAAATGAAATCGCAATCCCGTTCATTTTCACGGATTTCTCCTCCACCTTGAGGTCCGTGAGCCAGACGTTCTTCGGAATCACATCCGACACGCGCAAAAGAATTTTCGGCGCATCAGATCGATTCGTGATCACTTTCTGAATTGTTTCGATTTTTTTCCTAACCTGAAGTTCGTCCGCCTCGAGGTCCTTTTTAAGTTTTTCGTATCCAGCGGTCTTTCCGATTTCTGAATCAATCAATCGGAGCTTACTTTGTAAGTCAGCCCGACTCGAATCGAGTGCTCGGAGTTGTTTCTGCTGATAATCCGTGACGTAGAAATTTCCTGCGTATGCGACTAACAAAAGAAGCACGATCTGAATTAAGAGCGTCTTATTTTCTGGCGTAAGGACATTCGAACTTCCTCCGCCCCGCGAGATCTTCAGCTTCGAAAAGATACTCTGAAGCGAGAGTCCCCCAGAGCTTGAAATCGGTACCATTGCTCCCGTCGAACTTTTCTTGAGTGCTAGGTTAATCTTGATGATCATCCGAGCGTACCTCGCAAAGCTAAGCCAATCGGTACAGCTGCTATCGGTGCTATGGCCTGAATCATCTCGGGCGTGAATTGTTTTTCATCAAAGGAAACGCGCGTGAAAAGATTCAAGTATTGTGTCGGAATGCCTGTTTTATCCTGAATAATTCGCTCGAGCCCCTGAATGAGGGATCCACCGCCCGTAATAAAAATACTTCCGACGGGCGCCCCACTTGATGAAGCGCTATAAAAATCTAAGGTACGTTTTGCCTCAAGGCCGTAATTTTCACTGAACGATGCGATGAGCTCCAATGCCTCTTGCGCAACTCCACCGGCGGTGCTGATTTTCAATGATTCTGCATCATCAAAACTGAGTCCCATTTGTTTCTGGATTTCAGAGGTCAGCGCACGCCCCCCCAAAGCCGTATCCTTCGTGTAAACAGGAACTCCGTCATGAAGAACAACAACTCGCATCGCGACAGCGCCAATGTCGATGATCGCTACGGCTTGCCCTGGAGGAATATCCAGGTTCATTTCGAAGGCGTTCTGAAGCGCGAAGTATTCAAGGTCGACGATATTCGGTTTTAAGCCACTTTGTGCGATTGCATCGACGTATCCGTCCAAAACCAGGTTTTTTGCGGCAACAAAGAGGACATCATGCTTCCCGTCTTTGCCTTTGCTGATCGTGAAAAAATCCATGCTGACTTCAGCGGGATCGAAGGGCAAATACTGTTCAGCCTCAAAGAAGACAGCTTGTTCTAATTCTTTTTGTGTAGCGACCTCGACATTCATGCGGCGAACAATGACGCCCGGTCCACCGACGCAGGTGCATACATTTTTTGAACTCGGCTTTGCGCGATCCACTATTGCTTTGATACTGGTCGCCACAGCAACGGGATTAATGATTTCTCGGTTCACCATGGCGTCTTCCGGAATCGGTGCCATCTGAAATTTTGTGAGCTTCCAACCTGATCCAACTTTTTTCAGCTCGACGAGTTTTACGGAAGACGAACCAATAGATAGTCCGACAGCAGCCTTACCGCCGCCGACAGAAAAGATCCCTGTGAATTTTGAAAAGAGCCCGCCGCCTTTGGCTCCACTTGTTCCCGCCATGGAACTCCTTGTCTTCCTTGGCTAAATCTTGACATGCCGTACTCTGCAGATCAACTAGTCGAAGGAAAAACTTGCCGCGTCGACGACCGTTAAAGTCGAGATGCGATCCTCACGGGAAACCGTCAAATCTTTGACGGGAATGAAAGCGAACGTTCGCGTCGAACCACTCGTCTCCTGAAAGGGGTCAAAACAAATGGAATCACTGACGCCCACTAACCCCAACTGCTGGGACAGGCGCGGCGTAACCAACAAAATCTCTTTTTGCTCTTGTTCAGCAATCGGGAAGATGAACACCGGCGCACGTCCTGCTGAATCTCCAGATTCACAACTTTGAGAGGTATCGGCCTCGTAAACATCCCCTTGGATCTTACCGTCCTCAGTCTGCTGGATCTTGATGAAAAACTTTTTCTGCGCGCGAGAAGCGTCCTTCCGAATATCAAGCAGGCGGTCAGCCAGAAGGCGCGCGTACCTGAGCCCCTCGCGTTTGGGAGTCTTTTCGGCATAGATCGGAAATGCGAGCACGAAGAGTCCGAGAGCAATAGACAAGCTCACCATCCACGCTTTTCGCCGGCGTTCGCGTAACTCCACCACTTCCCAAAGTTCGTAGGAATTCCATTCGGATTCTTTCCAGCGGTTTTCGGCTACATCAGATTCGTGAATCGGTGCCATAGGTTACAATCCTATAATCCTCTATTCGCCGGAAACGGTCTACATCGAATGAAATGAACTCGTCACGCGCGACACAGGAAAATCATTGACGAAATTTTTCTATGTGTTTCTCTTATGACGCAGGAGTAAAATAGAAGTTGTAGTCTATTCCTGAAACAAGGAGCGGAACGTATGAAGAACTTTAAATTTTTGAGCCGATCGGTCGATCCAGGTCATTCAGAGTCGGGCTTCACGCTCGTCGAGCTGATGATCGTCGTAGCAATCATCGGTATCCTCGCGGCGATCGCAATTCCGAACTATCAGAAGTACCAAGCGCGATCTCGCCAGAAGGAAGCGCAGATCCAGCTGGCTTCGGTATACACCTCCGAAAAATCATTCTTCGGAGAATACGGATCTTACACTTCTTGTCTCAGACAGGCGGGGCACTCGCCGGACGGCAATTTGACGGCTGCGGGAGCCACGAACAACACAACGCGGTATTATACGGTCGGGTTTCATGAAACAGCCGCAACGGCCGCCCTTTGTGGATCTGGCGCATCTACTTCGTGTCACACCTACAATTATCAACAGGCCCTGACTTGTACGACGGGAGCGGTCGTTTTCCAAGACGCACTCAACACTTCCGATGCTACTTTCGCCGCCACAACGGCGATCGGATCCGGTACACAGGCGGTCTTACGCTCTACTGACCACGTACAGAGCTCGATCTGGCAGAATGCTTTTACGGTCGAAGCCTATGGATCGGTGCAGATTCCTAACGCCGCAGTGGAATCGATCGACCAATGGTACATCAACCAAGATAAGTACCTCGTGAATTTCTCGGTCGGTATCTAACTCACATCAGGTCGGCAAACGGCGACCAAAGCACGTCCGCAAGCAGATATGCGTAGAGCCCGCCGATTACAAGGAAGGGTCCGTACGGAATGGACACCTTGAGAAGTGGAACCGTCCCCTCATGCGCTCCTTCGCGTTTTCGCTGAACCCAGCCTACTAGGAGTCCGATGAGAGAGCCCAGGACCGAACTCACAAGGACCGTCAGGAATACTCCAGAAACTCCGACAAAAGTACCCAGCATCGCGAGAAGTTTGATATCGCCACCGCCCAATCCCATCCTTCCGGTCCACTTTTCATACACGAGCGCTGGAAGATAAAATGCGAGAAATCCCACACCCCCTCCGATGAGCGCATCTAAGAAGTGAACTCCTGGGATAAATAATGCGCTCAGAAGTCCAATCCCTACGCCAGTCAGGCTCAATTTATCGGGAATTATTCGATGGTCGAGATCGATAAAACAAATCGCCACGAGCAGAGAAATAAATGGTAAGTCATGGATGAGCAGGTGCCAAGTCAGCCCGAACTTCAGTGCGGCTGCTAAAAAAAGTATCGCCGTGGTTAATTCAACAATGGGATAACGAATCGATATAGGTGACTGACAATGCGAACATCTTCCTCGTAGGAAGAGATAACTGAGTACTGGAATGTTTTCGTAAAAGCGAATGGGTGTTTTACATACCGGACAGGCACTTCGAGGTGAAATGATGGAAAGCCCAAGAGGCACTCGATAAATCACTACGTTAAGAAAGCTCCCCGTCAAAAGCCCGAAAGCGAGTACAAAGTATGAACCGAGATTAAACTCTAGTTCCATCTTAATACTCCTTCTTGCGAATCAGTTTCGAAGAGAGATAGAGAAAGACACTCCCGTAAGCAAGCGTATAAAGGGCTGGCCAAAAGATCTGAGCGCGCGTCACCGGAAATCCGTAGCTCAAACGATACCCTAAATTGAAAGGTTCGAATGAGGGGAC
>CAYOJT010000103.1:0-4183 GCA_964404365.1 uncultured Bacteriovoracaceae bacterium | reverse complement strand
ACGCCGACGAGAATATCCCTGATCAAGCTCGCTTCCATTTTCATAAAGAGCGCGAGGAACGCCGTATTCGTAGAACCTAAAATCCAAAATCCGATGACGAAAATGATGGATAAGGTCACGGTCGTGAAGGAGATGCAGAAAATAGAAACAGTCGCCAAAAGAAGTGCCTGTAAATACGCCAGCACAAAGGAAAGATAATAACTTCCACCCATCGTGTATTGAAATGGGAGTAGGATCAGCGTTTCCATCACAAAAAGAATCAAGATATTCACGAAGAGGACTGCCGCCAGGCCTAGAAATTTTCCGACGATGAATTGAAGTGGGGTAAGGGGCTTTGACTGCGCAAGCAGAATCGTCCTCTTATCGTATTCTTTGGCGATCATCGCGGCGCCTTGCAGAATTGAATAGAGAGACAACCCCGTGATGAGAACGGTGTTTCCAAAGTCGAGAACGACACGAGTCGGAGCGAGTATGGTTAATCGAGAAGCAAAGTATGCTCCACCTAAAAGAATCATGAGAAAGAACAGGAAAGAATAGAAAATTTTATCTCGAGCAATTTCAATAAACGTAACAGCCGCGATGGAGTAAATTTTCTTCATAAGAGTTCCTCGAGTGAGGGCTTCCTTGGTGTTGCAAACTGAATACGAAGACCGCGCTCAATCCATCTTTTAATGTCCTCATTCCACTGAGAGTGGAGCGGCATCTTGACGATCCAAAGATCATCAAAAGAGTGACAGTCATACTCTTTCAGAGGTTCCGGCAGTTCTTTACTCTGCTTGAGAACACCAATCTCGATCCATTTTGTTTTCGGATCCACTAGTTCTGAAATTTTTCCGCAGTAACGAATCTCGCCATGGTCGATGATCGCAACGCGATCACAGATCGCCTCAACGTCCGAAACGACGTGTGTTGAAAAAAAGATGGTTTTACCTTCGCGAGAAAGCTGATGGATGAGTTCACGAATGTCTCGCCGCCCATTCGGATCTAGACCGCTCATAGGTTCGTCGAGGACAATGAAATCCGGGTCATGTAAAATAGCCTGACCTATTCCAATCCTCTGGAGCATTCCTTTTGAAAAATGTCCGAGCTCCTTATCGATAGCGTGCAGGAGGCTAACGGATTCGAGGGTCTTTTTAATCCTGGAGGAGATCTGATCCTCTGGTACGTCCGAGAGAATGGCAAAGTGCCGAAGAAAGCGTTCTGCGGTGAGGTGACTATAGAAATAAGGCCGCTCAGGGAGGTATCCGAGCTTTTGTCGGGCCTCGACGGAATTGGTCGGAATGCCATTTAAAGTGACCGATCCCGATACGGGTTCTCGATTTCCCACAATAGCCTGGATCAGCGTAGTCTTTCCGGCACCGTTATGACCCAAAAATCCAAATACACTTTTTTCTGGTACGACTAAACTTACCCCTTTGAGCGCTATCGTCCTCTTTCTGAAAAATCCTGTTCTAAACTCCTGGACGACGTCTGAAATTTTTAGCATTAGAACTCCAGTTCTTCCCCGACGAGAGGCTTCCACTCGGACTGAGTCCAGATTTTTTTGTCAGGTGTCAGCACTAACGCTCCTCCGATTGGATCCGTGAGAGGAAGATTATTCGTTTTTAGAAATAACTTCCAAAGTTTCTCATCTGCCCGGCTTCTCGGGATTTTTCTGGTCTGCAAATACTCACTCCACATCCGATTTGCAGTCAGGAGAAACGCACTAATTCTGAGTTGATTTTTAAAGTGTGTAATCCTCTCGCGGTCGAGATCGCTTCGCGTGGATTCCAGCATACTCATCACCGAATTGAATCCCATTTTTAATCGGCCTTCTGCTGTTTGAATTTTATTCAAAATTCTCTTCAACCCGAGCGCGATCCCAGGGGTATCTGCGAGAGCGGTGTAGGCCTCCATCGCTCCTTGAATATTTTGAAGCTCAAAAAGCTGGATGTAGCCTTCGACTAAATTCAGCTTCCAATGATTATTCCAGTAAGTTTCACGAACGATCTGCGGCATGTACGGTCCTTCAGACTCATAGAACTTACGACCCCGCTGCGCGAGTTCCAGCGCACTCTGGTTATCGTTCTTGGCGACCGTGAGATAATTAGCAGCGAAAAAGTAGAGATCATAAAAAAGTGGGTCAAGTTTCGTCATGAGATCGAAATATCGATACGCAACGCTACGCGTACCGCTCGGGATCCAGTTGAGGTCGGAGTCCTTCACTGTTTTAATAAGATACCAGTCTACGGCGCTCTGAGTATTTCCTAACGTGATGAACCTATAGAACTCAGGTGAAAAGAGCGGGTGATTCCTTTCATTTTCAAAGCTCGAGGCCTTCGCTTCAGTGGAATCAAAAGAGTTTTGGTTAAAGAGAAGCGTATGCTTACCTAGGCGCATCAACCCAAAGGTTATTGCGACGAGAATCACGGTTTTTAACATACTGGTGAGCAGGGTCTTCATGAGGCTTGAGTGAAGTATGCAACGAATGGCGCTGTGTCTGCAAAGACTCGGTAAATGTCGACGCAGTCAAACCATTGACGAATTTTTTTCTTTGTATTTGTTTTGACGCAATTATAAAATGGTAGGTGATAGACCAATCTATCGCTTAGGAGCAGAACGTATGAAGAACATCATTGGTAACCTGTGCGCTCGCGCACGAACGAAAAATGAAGAAGGTTTTACACTTGTTGAGTTAATGATCGTTGTGGCGATCATCGGTATTCTCGCGGCTATCGCGATTCCGAACTATCAGAAATACCAAGCTCGATCTCGTCAGAAGGAAGCTCAGATTCAGCTCGCAGCAGCTTATACTGCTGAGAAGTCCTTTTTCGGAGAGTACGGGAGCTATACATCCTGCTTGAGACAAGCAGGTTATTCGCCGGACGGCAATTTGACGGCTGCGGGAGCCACGAACAACACCTCCCGTTACTACACAGTCGGTTTTCACCAGACTGCTGGAACGGCTGCACTTTGCGGTTCAGGAGCAGCCACTTCCTGTCACACCTATAACTATCAAGCAGGTTTGACTTGTACTGTAGCTGCGGTCACGTTTCAAAACGCGCTTAATACTTCGGATGCTGCATACGCCGCTACCGTTGCGATCGGTTCCGGTACTCAAGCGATCTTACGCTCAACCGACCACGTCCAAAGCTCTGTTTGGCAGAACGCTTTCACTGTTGAGGCTTACGGATCGGTTCAGATCCCGAACGCCGCAGTAGAATCGATCGACCAATGGTACATCAACCAAGACAAATACCTAGTTAACTTCTCAGTCGGTATCTGATCTTAGGTTCGTCAAAGAGTAGCAATATAAAAAATGCTCCGAACAGCTTCGGCCTAAAAGCCGAAGCTGTTTTTTTTGAGGAATGTTCATACAATCGTGAAAGGCTATAAATTTACGATGAACATAAAAAACCCATCTAAAACCAGAGACTACGCCTTTCAACTCTGCATCGTCGCCCTGGCTCTCTGGGTGTACTGGCCGACCTTCACCCAAGGTCTTTCGAATTACGACGACCCCCTTGTGGTCGAGCCTCTGCGCCAAATCCATTCGCTATCCCAGTACTTCCAGGCGCTCCGCTCGGGCGAGATTTTTGATTATCAACCGCTTCGAGACTTCAGCCTCTGGCTCGACTGGGCGTTGATCCGTAAATTTCCGAGCTGGAATTTTCACTATCAAAACATTGGGTATTGGATTGTGATCCTTCTCCTTCAATACCAAATTCTCAAACAGATATTTTCGACGGGATGGAGAGCTCGTCTAACCTCGGCTCTCATCACTGTACACCCGGTGTTTTGTTCAACCCTCCTCTGGGTCTCCGCTCGGAAACACATCTTGAGCGCGCTCTTTACCTTTCTCACAATTGAGCTCGTTTTCCGATTTACCCGAAAATTTTCGCGTAAACCTACCCTGCGCGAAATGACCACCATTTCCCTCGTTTTTTTCTTAGCGCTCCTCAGCCAGCCGATCGTGATCCTGCTGCCGCTAGCCTTGCCGCTGTTTTCTCTCTACTTTTCAGGCTCGCCGATCTCACTCATTCAGGCGCTCAAGCGCTGGGCGCCGCTTTGGATTCCACTCCTTCTACTGAGCTTTATTGTGGGCCTACTGAACTCCTACTATTACGGAGTTACGTTTGAGAATTCAGACCTAACGACCACGAAGTTTGGTCACGGCATTGAAGCGTTTGAAACTTTCTTTTCA
>CAYOJT010000102.1:0-9712 GCA_964404365.1 uncultured Bacteriovoracaceae bacterium | reverse complement strand
AGCCATCGCCCGAGTACGACGCCAATTGCAGTAGATAGAAATGCGTAGCTGCGAGTCGTGTAACCTTCTGCAGGAACACCGAGGAATGTCGCAGCGCTCGTTTCGGCAGCGATGATCGAAAGCAGCACAGCCCAAAACGGAATCGAACGGCCGCCCAGCGAATATTCACCTAAGTTTTCGTGTTTACCGGTCAGGCCTTTTCGGCTTTGTTGTAAGCCGAAGGATACGATGAATACGAAGTACCCTGCCAGAATCAGGAAGTCGATCCAGGCTCCAAAATGAAAACTCATCCGCTTCGAATCCCTTTTGATCGCGAAGCTGCCTCCAACTGAAGTAGCGTTTTCTTAGCGCTTATTCCACCTGCGAAGCCAGTCAACCTACCGTCTGCTCCGATCACACGATGGCAGGGGACAAGGATCGAGATTGGATTTTTTCCAGTGGCCATTCCGGCGGCACGAGCTCCTTTTGGGCGACCCATCTTTTTCGCAAGTTCAAGGTAAGAAATCGTTTTACCGTACGGGATCCGTCTTAATTCTTTCCAGATCTGATTTTGAAATTCGGTACCGGTCGCTTCGAGCGGGATCGAAAATGTTTTTCGTTTTCCGTCGAAGTATTCGGCGAGCTGTTTTTCTGTCTCAGCTAGAATCGCATTTGAGACATCTTTTTTCATCGAGCCTAATTTGACACGCTTTTCGTCGCCCCAAAGAATCGCCACGAGCGCCTTTGAATTTGCAACTAATTTCAAGGTGCCGACTTGAGTCTTAATTTTTCGATAGACGAGACTCATTTGGTTTTTACCTCGAGAGCTTCGGAGCTCGCTACGCGTGCTTGATATCCTTACGGACAACGAACAGGTTTAACGTTCGCGATCGCTTCACGTCGGCAGTACTTCTTGTTCGGTTTTTCACGCTTGTTCTTCGATTCTTCAATCGCAGCTGCAGCCATTCGGTAAACCGGGTAGAGCTCATTCAAAATCGGTGCGACGACGTTTTCTGGTTTCTTCTTATTCCCGTTCGCAAAACCATATTTACACATTTCATCGCGGTAGGTGCGATCAACGGTCCATTTGCTCGTCGCGAGACGATAGAGACCCGCCAAGAGTCCTGTACGATCTTCGCCGACTGTGCAGTGAAACAGGATCCCGTTTTCGATATTCGACGATACATCGAGAACGTAATTCAAGGCATCGATCGCCTGTCCACAGGCTTTTTCGGAGCTGTCGATGTCCTTCCATTTGAAAGGAATGTGCTTCACGACAATGCCGCCGTCCTTCATGAATTTCTTTTCCGCTTCGACTTCACCGCGAATATCGTTTTTGAAGATCAGAATGTGCGTGATGTCGTTTTCGCGAATCTGGTGCATGTTCTGGCCTGGAGCAGCTCCGCGGAACACTTTTCCACCCTTGCTCGGAAGACCGTGAAAATTCGCGATGTCTCCACCGCTTCCGTAGGAGAGGAGAGAAGTGGTGAAGAGCACTGTGGCTAATGAAACAGAGAATAAGGTTTTCATGCGCCGAGTCGTACCGAGATTAAAAGAATGACGCAAGATGTAATTTGCTAACTTAACCTATTGAAATTAAAGATTTATTACTTGGATCGTTCCGCGATCTTTCGAAATAGGAAGCCTGAACCGTATAAAAGCGCCCCGGTGAGGATCAGACAAATTACGCGTACTTCCGTCGCGGCCTGAGCGGCATCGTAGAGAAGTGCTTTTCCGGCTGCTATCAAGAAAATGATCAGCGACGACCTCGCAAGCGTCGTATCGTTCTTCGAATAGGCCCAGCCGAGGACAACCACAGAGTATAGCGCCCAGCCTACTGAAACCGCGAGAGAGCCATGATCGTAGGCGAGGCGATAGATGGAGAGTATGGATAAGACGTGTGTGAAGAGGAGGAGAATGGTGGTTTGGTCTTTTTCCACTCCTTCAGCACCGCTCCGTTTTGAAAGTACCAAAAGCAAAGCAATCGCCGATAAAACTCCAGCAATTAAAACCAGGGGCTCCGCGTTTGTATCGATCAAGAGAATCGAGCAAATTCGCAGATACTCAAAAAGCGCAACCGCGATCGCTCCACAGAGGATGAATGGGTTTCGAGACTTTCCTTGAGACTCTCCCGCCGTCAGAAGGTAGAGGATCACAATGAGGGGAAGACAGAACGGCTTATAGAGTTTCGGTAGTAGCTCAAAATATCCAGCGTGAATGAAGGAGAGTGCAGCGAAAGCGCCCACCATCGGACCGCTTTCGAGTTCCAGGTCTCCGCGGAGGCGCTGACGGGTGAGATTGTAAATCGCTAAGAGCGCAGTCGAAAAGCCGAGCGAAACCCAAGGAGCAAGCGTCGGGTTCCAGAGATGGAGGTAATAATACTCGGTGGCGTAAAAGAATATGAGGATAGGCGAAAACGCCCAAGCTTCTCCGCTCGTAAGTGGCTCGTTTCGTACGATACTGAATCGAATGACCCCCAGGAGGAGAAATATAAATTGGAGGAGCTGCATGACGATGATGAAAAGAGCATCATCAGCCGAGGTGCGTCCGAGATTTAAAAGGCCATAGATCCCAATCCCCGCGCATGCCGCTGTTAACTGCATCGTTCGAGATGCAAAGCTCGTCGAAATCCAAGCGAATAACCCCGACCAAAGGATGTAGTAGGCCGAGAGTACTTTCAATGACGCTGCGTTATGAGTGCCCAGAATGACGGGAGTGGAATAAGTACCGAGGACTGCAGCCGCAACGAAGAATGGACCCTGGAAAATGCCGTGAAGAACGAGACAGAGAATCGAAGTCCCGATGGCGAGGATGAACGCGGTTTCCACTCCCGCGATCTCGAAGAAAAGCTTCGAGGTGTAGCTCGCGAGAAAAAGGACGACTACGCCTCCTCCTGCTAATAATCCTGAATACTGCGAATCGCGTTTCCGCATTGCGATGGCGCCAATGACGAGCGAAACGCCAAAGATGGCAAGCATGCCCCACTGGCGCATAGGCGTAAGCCAGCCCGATGCGATCGTGAGTTTTACGATGAGAGAGGCAGCGAGGATGAAGCAGATGATACCGATCGCGCCTAAGAATGATCCTGCACTCATGTTATCCGATTTTGATCGCGCGTAGTTCGGCATCACGAACTGAGGAGAAGGAGTTTTTCGATCGGTCGCCGGTGTGACGGCTACGCGAGGAGCGGCCGGCTTTGTCGGCACCGGGTCCGGCGTTTTCGTAGGCGAAGAGCCTTCATTCCGAGGGTCGATGCCCAGTCGCTTTTCGATAGCTTCGAGACGACGCGATAAGGAACGGAGTGCATTAGAAAAATCTTCGGAGTTTGGGTTCATTCCTGGATTTTCACGGTCTTTTTCGAAACTGTCTAGTGAGAACGCGAACTAGCGAGCAGGTTTGAATTTATTATCTTCGTCACCGTTTACGCCGACAAGATAGGTCCCTTCTTCGCCATTCGATTTTTCTAAGTCGCCTAGGATCTTCTGGTAGCTGAGAGCCTTGCCGCTCAAGAAACCATCCAAGAACGCTTGAACATTCGGACTTGCGGTTGATGCGAGGGTCGGGAGACCGGAAGTCACCACATCGAGTGATCCGCTTCGACCTTTCGCCTTCATGAACATCCCGTTGTAGTACGGGTAAGAGCTACAACCGTTGAAAAAGAAGATCTGGTACTTCGCCTTACTGAACTTAATCGGCGGCAAATAATCCAAATGCAAATTTCCACCTAAGCCCGAGTGTCCGTCATAAACGAGAACATCAGAGTTCTCGAATGCGGGTACGAGAAAGGCGTGGAAAGTCGGATCTTTCGAATTGATATCCGTGTCAGCGAGCAAGATCTTCACTCTTGCTTTGATTTGTTTTCCAAAAACTTTCAGGGGCTTTTCATAGACGCGATAGAAGTTAGCACCCTTTTTCTCGCCCGCTTCTGAAAGACGAAATGCATCTTTTTTCATTGTAAGATCGTATTTATTGTCGGCGAGATAAGCCTCGACGTCCTTCATCGCCAAGAATGCATCGTCTTTACGGTGTGCAGAGTAAGGGCGAGTGATGTCGTCGATGTATCCTAAGAAAATCGAAACTTCGAATGTGGAACCGTTCCCGTTTTCACCGAAAAGGCGATCGTATTCGGGGTAGGTGAGCGTCGTATTCTCGAGTTTTTCGAGCTTACCGGTCACGCGTACGACATCGGTATCGTTTCCTCTGAGCGGACAATTCGGCATCTCCGGATCCCAGAAGTACCAGAAGTCGCCTTCGCTATTATAATGTTCGTCGGTGCAGAGGTTCTCGTGTCCGACAACGCCGAGTTGATAAATTCGGTCGAGAGCGAGTGGGAGCGTGATCGGAATTTTTCGAACGTTCGAACCCGCGCGAAAGGCATTCTTACGGAAGACGGTCTTCCCTTTGAATTTATAACGATAACGGATGCGACCTGCTTCAGGAGCCGGTTCAGATCCTAAAACTTTCGTCGTGTTGTCTTCACCTAAGACGCCGGGGTTTTTGAAGGCGTCGATGAACGACGCGGATTGAAAAGTTCCCATGAGGTAGGAAATTTGTTCTTGGATTGCAGCATCCAGTTCTACGGGTGAAGTTCCCTTTTTCACTTCGATCGTGGCTTCGTAAGTGAGCATGGCTTCGGTTGCGCTTTTTCCATAGTAGGCGAAAGCGGAACTGGTGCCGAGTAAGAGACAGAGTACGGATGATTGAATCCCAATACGCATAACAACCCCTTTGTAACGCGGACCGTCGTATATAAATTCTGATCTTTCTGCAACGCATAAATTCGTTTTTGGTCCGCGCTCTGGTAGGACAGTGAAATCGTGGCCCTATTTCGAATCCTTTACGAAGACGAGAACCTGATCGCAGTCGACAAGCCTGCGGGGATTCATGTGCACCCGCCCGAGGACACCACTCACCGAATTCCGAAGCACCAAAACGGACTCGCGATTCTAAGAGACCAAACCGGTGCCTACGTGTACCCGATTCATCGGATCGACCGAGCCACAAGCGGAGTCGTTCTTTACGCGAAAAACGCGGAATTTGCGGGTCATTTGGGCCTCCAATTTCAGAATCGAAAGGCAAATAAGGAATACGTCGCCCTCGTTCGCGGGTGGATCAAAGGAGACTCGTTCGTCGTCGATTCACCCCTTGAAGATGAAACCGGTGTTCTTCGAGATGCGTGGACGGGCGGGGAAGTGCTTTCACGAATCGAAATTCCCATTCCGATCGGAAAATACCCGGTCGCCCGCTACTCCCTCGTTCGCGTCAAGATCAAGACTGGCAGGCGGCATCAGATTCGACGGCACCTTCGACGAATCGGTCATCCGCTAATCGGTGACACGCTCTACGGAGTGGGCGAGCATAATCGATTCTTTCGCACACATTTTGGCTCCTCCATTCTATTTTTGAAAGCTTTCGGGTTAGAATGGAATCACCCGCACACTGGTGAAAAGACTTCTGTTTTTTCGAAATGGAGTGGGGTTTGGCACCGCATTTTTGAACTTGCAGGAGTTTGTCCATGGGGCTTTTCAATCCCGCTGGGGGATTGTTCTACCATCTCAGAGCCTTCCGCCGTCGCGATAAAGACTGGTGGCCTTTCCGCGTTTCCATCGGCAGATGGACTGGAAAATGGGTCCCAAAATCTTCCGCTGTCGTCCTAGTCGGGCCATCAGCCGGTTACTGCATCCCAGGCTCGCTCCTCTCCCGATTTCAATACATCATGGCCTTTGAGCCGGATCGTTTAGCGCGTCGTTTGTTCAAAAGAAACCATCCGACCGCACGTGTGGAATGGGCTTCAAAATCAGACTTTTTGAAAGTGGTGCGACGCGAGCGCGGCGATCGTACGAAAATTCTGAGACGGTTTGGATTACCGGATGATACCGCCTTTGTTTTTCCGAACTTCTTGGGCCAAGTCGAATACCTCAGTCGCACGAGCGACGAGGATCTGAAGCGAATTGCAGAAGTCGTATTTTCCGGTCCCTTTCTTACCTTCCACGATCGACTGAATGCGGGATGGTCTCTGAAAGAAGGCGCGGAAACTCATGAGACTTTTGGCCGCGCGAGTGCAGATGACCTCGTGAAACTCTTTTTAAAGGAACCCCTCACGAAATCGAATACCGCGATCGAAGAACACAGCCTCGAACCGTTCATTGAGCGCCTGAAGGAGCTCGGTGTCCCGCTCGATCGACTCGAGTGGACCTACTGGCCCTGGCGCTTTAAATCCGATCGCGTCCAGATCGTCGAAGGCGTGGCCTGGAGTCCTAAGGACCCCAATCACCCGTTACTTGCTCCAAAAAATTAATAACCTATTGAAATCATTCAGCTAAATTAGCTTGCATGATGCGGCGCATAGATATAAAACTCTACCTTCGTGAGTTTGGCTGGTCACGCATTGTTTCGCTAGTCTCGGTCTGTTTGGGTAGGTTGTAGTTATGATTTTTAAAATCGACCTCAGGAAGATTTCAGAACAAGTGTCTGAGCTTACGGCTCGGGGCTTGAAATTATCAGCGCGCGTAGGGCTTCCGATCGCGCTTGGAATTTCGACCTTGGGGTGCGGAAAAAATTCTCGGCCCGGCTCCACCATTCCTCAAGAGGACTCTCGGGCTCCATCTGCACAAGGTATTTTTCGAGGTGATGCGCTTCGGACGGGACTTCAGATCGTGTTTAGGAGAGTACGTCCCTCCGAAATTCCAACGATGCCTCAGACTTTTGAGATCCTGGATCGCGTACGCATGGAAGTGCTCGATCGCGTAAAAGAAATTTCCGAAGGCAAAGACAAAATCGAAGTCGAACACATGGAAAAAATCACTCAGGGCCGCCCCGTATTTTCGAGCGAGTGGCTTCTCACCGAGAAGCTGAAGCCCTACTTTTTTTCGACCGTCGATGAAGTCAAAGAATTCTGCGCAAAAGCCGCAGGCCGAATGGAAAAAGTGGCCACCGTCGCAGGTGAGTTAGATGCATGTAAAGTCACGAAGCGCTTCGCGATGGCATTCCGAAATTCCCAGGGTGAATCATTCATGAAAAGCGGCATGGGTGAGCGATGGATGGCTGCAGTTCCGTTTGGTTGGATTAAGGCCGAGTGGAAATCCGATAAACAAACTCCTTCGGACGTTGAGGTCGTCATTAGTCAGCAGATCCTCAGTTACCGCAGGAATGGAAAAGGGTTTCCGCAGTCGAACCACGAGCACCAGGCGGGATGGACTCTTGGGGAGTGCGAAAATCAGGCGGATGGAAACATTCAGCCGAATCCTTAAGGGATCCGATCAAAATTTAGAAATGGATAATGCCCGGGTTCTTTCGAACACCGGGCATTATCGCTTGTGGTGTGGAGAAACTTTGGCTTTTGAGCGGAAAAACACACCGTTTTCTACTCGTTTCTATATCGGGCTAAAATTTTCTAGAGGAGCGCTTCGCGCTTGAATCGGGTGCCCTCGGTAATTCTGCCGAGGCCATTTTCATCGGACATTTTCGGATTCCTCCGTTTCGCCGAGCCTGGAAATTCCAGGCTCGGCGAGAAGGAAATTTGAGATTATTTAAGGCTTGAGATTTGTTTCACAGCATCGTCGATCGACTTCAAGATCGCTTCGACGCGTTCCAAATCTGCTTTTTGTTTCGTCACATTCGCTTCGATCGTCGGCTTGATCGCAGAGAGGTCAGCCTTGAATTTTTCCATGACGGATTTCAAGGATGCTGGATCTTTACCTTCTAAGCCGTTCACCATCGCCTTGATGATGTCATCCGCAGTTGGATGTTCACCGTCAGCGCGTTTGTATTTTGCGAGCGTAGCCGCGTCGTCCGTGAGGAGAAGGGCTTTTTGGCTCGTGTAGAAGGTCTCAGCTGCTTTTGGATCGATTGAGATCGTGAGTTTGTCAGCAGCGTCTTTGGATTCAACAAAGCTGATGTAACCGGTTTTCTTGTCGATCGCTTCTTTTGCGTCAGCCATGTACTTCGTGAGTTTTGCATCGAGGTCGGCTGCTTTTTGATCGTCCGTCTGTGGAGCAGGGGACGCGGTCGCAACTGGGGATGCTACGGGTGATGCTACTGGCGACGCTTCTGGAGCGGCGGTCGCTCCTGGAAGCGGAGTGGCTTTACCCGCAATGTTATTGCCGCCGCCTGTATCGCTGGCGACATCAGGTTTAGCTGGCGGGCGAGTACGGCGTTCACAACCGGAAGCCGCTGCAAGGGCAATTGCGGACACAACAAGGACTTTGACCGTTAGGGTTTGTTTCATGATTTTCTCCTTCACTACAACACCACTGTTTTCTACTACTGCTTCCGCTTCACGTTTTGGCTTGGAGAAACGTTTCACTTCAGTCGGTAGTGTTTATACCAAAGTCCGACTAAAACAGTCAACATATTCGTGAAAAATATTCACGCTCTTAAAATGATTAAAAAATTTAGTAATAATTTCATGTATTTAAACTTTTTTGATTTACACATAAAAACGGTCAACGCGTGCGGTTTTTTCAACCCAATGTCGCGAAAAACCGAAAAGAAAAGACATGTCTCGCCTCCGGTCCCTCATGACTTTCGGGTTCGAAACGACTTTCTCCATCGAAAATTGGTGGCAGGAGCCGGGCTTTTGCTCGGCCTGGGAAACGCCCCACAAACTGGATCTCATGGAGAGGATCACGAAGAAACTCATCGAACGCCTGGGGGGGCGATATGAAACGACGAAAGATTCCTACAACGCCGCTGCCTTCCATCTCTTCAACGATCAAGGTGAGCTCACCTTCCGGGTGACGAGCGAACCCGGATCGATCGAAATAAACACTCCGCCTGCGACGATTCAGGGCTTAGGAAAAGTCATGGATCCGCTCTTCGAAAGCGCGCACGAAGTCGGGCTCACGACGTATCGTTCGTGGTGGTACGGCACGAAGGGTGGAACCGGAGGTGGCTGTCACCTGAACATGGCGGGATTTTCTCCTGAGACTAATCCCTGGAAGCAGGATCCACTGCTGGTTTTAAAATACTTCGCGCATTTTCATAACCATCCCTTTCTTCACTATCCTTTCATGGGACCCGACATCGGCCAGGGTGGGAACTGCATGCGAATGGACGAGCAAGACCCCGCACAACCGAGTTCGATTACGCGATTCGAAGAAATCCGTGCGAAAATCGAATCGGGATGGCAGCCGAGCTGTGATGAAATCTACGAGTTTTTCAAAGGTGTGCCTCTTCGTGAAGTGAAGCACTCGGCGCCGACTCTTCGTAAAATGAAGAGCCCCGACTATCTGGTCGAGGATCGTGCAGTCGAAATGTTGCGATCGACTGAGGAGTGTATCGCGCTTTGTGAGCTGAGACTTCGGATTTTAGAAAGACTCGAAAATGAGACATCGATTGAGCCGTTAAAAATCTTCGGACAAGAACTTCACGGGGCTGAGCTCTCCTTTCTTTCGCTTTGGAATCGATTCTCCGAGTTTGTAAAGGGGCTCGACCTTGATCCGAAAAATTACCGACCTTTCTTTGAACGCCAGTTTCCCGCGCTTGAGCTCGGAACCGTGAAAGCGCGCACGCTCAGGATCCGTGAGGGACGCCGGCCGCGTAAAGTGATGGGAGTGAATGAGGCGGCAGGGAGTCTCATTCTGAGTAAAAAGATCGACACTCGCTATAAACGCCTCGAATTTCATTTGGAAGGGGCGGATGCGCGAAGTCTGCGTCTCAATGGGGAAAGGTTTGAAGCGGGGCCAAGCGGGATCCTGATGGATCTCTTTGTTCCGTTTGGAAATGAACGTGA
>CAYOJT010000101.1:0-9731 GCA_964404365.1 uncultured Bacteriovoracaceae bacterium | reverse complement strand
TCTTTTCCCTCAGCATCAAGTTCATCAGTGATCTCACCGAAGTGATTTCACTTATGGTTAATTCTATTTTAAAAATCGCGGCCTTAGCGACTCTTTCACTCGGTCTTTCTGCGTTTGCATCTGCAGCGGAGAAACACGATCCGTTTCCAGAGGTTCAGCTCTCGAAACATGAGTACAGAGGCGCTGAAGCGATCCAAGCCATCGCACCTCACATCACGAAAATCTCTAAGCACTACAAAGTGAAAGAGGAAGAGTTGAAGCGGGCCTTCAAAAACGACTCGACCCTCCGAGTGAACTCGAACGGACTTCTCTTCTTCGCAGAGGACATCACGCTCGGTGAAGGAGCAGTATTTAATCCGTCTCCGGACACGCTGCCCGATGCGGAAACCTTCAAACTTCACAGTCGTTCGAACGCAACCGGCGGAACCATTTACCTGTCCTTCGAAGGGACGACAGTTTCTGGTACGTCTTGGAACTTTAACGGACCGATTGTTGCTGCTCCTTATTCACAAGATGCTGATCCAACCTTCAATGCTTCTGAGCTCCGAGAAATTCGCGCGATTTGGCTTCGCATTTCAGAAGACTATGCTGCCTTTAACCTTGATGTGACGACTGAGCGACCTCTCGGACCTCCGACCGCAAAATACACGGAGGTGATTTTTACGCCGTCTTCCGCCTGGTACGGAAATGGAGCAGGGGGCGTCGCGTTTGTAGGGAGTTACACCTGGGGAGATGGGACTCCCTGTTGGGTGTTTTCGAGTCTCCTGAATAACAATACGAAATACGTGGCGGAAGCTGGATCTCACGAGGCTGGACACACCTTGGGTCTCTATCATTGGGCGAAATATGATCCAGCGACAGGAACAAAACTCACCGAATACTATTCGGGTCAGGGGAATTGGGCGCCCATCATGGGCGTGGGTTACTACCGAGGA
Organism: uncultured Bacteriovoracaceae bacterium; assembly: GCA_964404365.1. Lineage (GTDB taxonomy): Bacteria > Bdellovibrionota > UBA1018 > UBA1018 > UBA1018 > JACMQW01. The sequence goes on along the minus strand of CAYOJT010000101.1, from coordinate 8,796 downwards.
ATCGTAACTTGGTCAAAAGGGGAGTACTCGGGCGCTGGAACTGCATACGGAATGGGTAATGCCCAAGACGATATGCAAGTCATTTCGAGTAAAACCGGCTACGCGTCTGACGAGGCACCATCGACTTTGAATTCGACTACACGTATGGCTCGAATCACGGACGCTAACGGAATGCAGATTCGCCATCGTGGGATCATTTCCTCGTCGACCGATAAAGACGTTTACCGCATGGACACTTTAGGTGGAGCGATCCACTTGACCGTTGACCCACAAGTCGTTTCTCCCAATCTCGATTTTCAACTGCGACTCTATGGTGCTAACGGATCCGTGATCCAAGAGTCTGATCCGTTCGAGGTCGCTTCGAGTTCAATCGATCTGACAAGTTCGGATCCAGGAACCTATTATTTCGAGGTCTCCCCGGTCGGATCAGGAGATCCACTCACTACGGGATATACCTCCTACGGTAGTAATGGTCAGTACCACGTGAGCGGAACGTACGCCGCTGCTGCAAACGATACAGGACCTGCGCCTCAGCCGACGTCTACTCCACAGCCAACTCCGACTGTGACTCCGACGCCGTCACCGACACCGCTTCCTACGCCGACGCCGGTCCCCAACGCTGCGCCAACAGCAGCGATTGTGGCTCCTGTGGTCGATGCGCAGGTGAAACGAACGAAAAACTTCACGATCACTGTTCGCGCAACAGACGACGTCACGGTGAAGAAGATCGTCATCAAAATGGGTAGCACCATCGTTTGTACAAAGAATGCGAACGCAGCCGATGTGACAGTGAGCTGCATGCAGAAAGCCCCTTCCCAAACCGGAGCAATTTCCCTAACCGCGACCGCAACGGATAATCAGGGTGTGCAGACGACCAGTCAGGCGGTTCAGATTCAAGTGATCCCCTAGAGTGAGTAGTGTCCGCTGCTCTATCTATAGTTTAACCAGCTGTCGAACTTCTAGCCGCTAAACGGGGCTAGAATCTCGAATAGACGCGTCCAGTTGGTACTAATCGTGCTTTTTCACCCTACGTGAGGTCGCGCCTTTTTTACTCAGTTCTAGCATTCATTTCCTGCTCGGGCATCGCATCCGCAGCCGGTGACAAATGTCCCTACGCTTTCAAAAAAGACTCAAGAATAGCGATCATGAACGACTACGCGGCGATCAATCCGACAGATCTCTCCGACCGCTTAGTCCGCGGACTCGATGAAAAAGCGGGTTATATTTTAGTGAGGCCAGAAACCGAACAAATTCAGCCGCAGTACTTCTTTACCTTCAGTATCGAAGCAGACGGCCGAGCTCGAAAAATCAATCCGGCGATCACTCTCATTTATCAAACGAGTGATGATTTCAATTCACGAAAAATCATGAAGTCAAAGCGAGTGCGCGACGATGATCTTCGTATCCCCGCGCTCGAAGCGCTCATCGATTCAGCCGTAAACTCAGTACCGAATTGCCCAACCTGGAAGCGGGACCGTTAAACTCGAACCTGGTTGATCTTATTTCTCCTGTGTCGTTCACGACACGAAGTAAAAACTAAAAATGAGCTGGTCGTGCATGCCAACTGTTAGGGGCCTGCATTCATTGAGGAAAACGACCGAAAAGACATTGTATGACACTCAGAAAAGTATTTTGGGGAACGTTTGCGGTTCTTATTTTATCAGCTGGCTTTTGCTACTACGCCGTCTTCCTATCACCCATCGCGGTGAATTGGGTGCTCGGCCGAGCTTTAGCGGGCTCCGGAATTACTTTCGATCCCGCAATTGGCGATCTATCAACGGGCCTTATGATTCCGACTTTAAAAAAGACGGGTGAAGATTACGATCTCGCAATCGATAACGTTAAATTTAAATATTCGGCTGTGATGGAGCTTGTTCTCGATAAGAAATTTAAAGTCGACTCTTACACGATTGATCGAATCGACCTGGATATTAAGAAGGCTGAGCTTGCGTCGATCTTTACAGGTGAGGAGGCTAAGCCCGGATCCACACCAAAAGCTGTTCCGGGTCGAAAAATTTTTACGGATTTTAGCTTTTTAAATAGTGTTGAGGTTTCCGAATTTCAAATCGTAAACTTCCATGTTCGTTACCCAATCCCGAGCATGCCTGTGAAAAAGGCGCGAATCAGCGGGTTTGAGCTCACTCCACAGACCCTCTCGTTTACGGATGCCGAATTCAAATCAGACGACACTGACGTCCTCATCGCGGGCTTAACGATTCAAGACGGTGAAATCAAAAAAATCGGAAATATGGTCGGAACGCTTCGTTCGAGTTATGCCCCGAATAAAATGAAGCGTGATGTGGATTACGTCGTAAAATACATCGGCGGAAAAGGAACGAAGGGTTTCGGCATCGACTTCACCGGCTTCAATGGGAAGATTCATGCGACTCTGAATACGAAAGATCCGGTCACTCTCGTGCTTCGAGATTTTAACTATTCGGAATACTTTAAAGAGTCATTTCCGATCTCCGCACTGAACGCAGAGATGAAGGCCGCGAACATCCTCTTTTTTATGACGGGAGTGATCGAGGCGAAGGGGAATTTTAAAATCGGTGAGATTCCATTCAAAGTCGTGGAGCGTGATCCGAATCAGATTAAATCCCCCGATCAGATTTCTGCCTCTGCGCAGAGAGGCGTCGAGGCACTCGGCGAAAAGGGGAATCAAAAATTCAAAATCACCTTTCTCGTGGATCGCTTCATGTCTGAAGCGCAGAAAGTGGTTTTAACAAAAGTTCAGCAGGATCGTAAGCCCGCGTCGCTCGGTTTACCTGAGAATGGAGTCGGACTCCTCGCGGATTTCCCGGTCCTCTCGTTTGAATCCAATCTAACGAAGAGCGCTCAGGATAACTTTTCGTTCCTTTATTATGCGCTCCCTTACGCTGAACTTGATCAAACTCAGAAGACGCGTGTCGATCAAGAGATGTGGATTTTTGATAAGAGCTTTCCTCCGGCACCGAAGTTAGTCCGGAAAATAATGAAGCCGGCCCCGATGGTACGGAGACCGGCTTCGATCCAAAATCGACCTGTCGCTCCTGTGAAGCAAGATTCACCGGCGAGCCCAAGTCGAGCACCGCGTAGAGGCCGTTAAGCCTTCTTATTGTAAGACCCGCACCAGCCCTTAGATGCGACCAGTCCGCTCGTCAGCATGGAGCATTTTCCCCAGGATTTGTTCACACTGGTGCAGAGGGCGCAGCTCTCGCAGAACTGATTTTTATTTTTCGGGTCTTTGCGTTGGGGATAACGCATATAATCGATGTCGGCAACGTTGGGTTTGTACCCGATGGCTTGAGCAACAGGATCGGTTAAAGGAACTTCTTTTTGTCCATCGGGGAGCGGATCATCCTTCTTGTGAGCATCTTGGGATCAGCAACAACTAGGAATTTCGGGGTCCGATTTGCTTATCGCGCATGGATAGGTACAATTTTACCACCAAGGATGGGACCCCATTTATGACGACCCAATGGAATAGAGTCGCTGTACTATTAGGTTTTTTCGGATCGATCCTGAGTTCGATGGCTGACACGGCCACCCTGAAACCCTCAGACGACTTCTTCGTCCGGCTAGATGCGAGCGTCAAAGCTTCTGATATCCAAAAAATCTTTCAATCCGAAAATCTGACCATCCAGTGGAAGTCATCGCTCGTTCCGAATCTTTATCGAGTTCGAAAATCAGGCGTGAATTCTTTAGTCTCGATGAATGCTTCCCTCACCGCGCTCGCGCATGATCCCCGCGTGATGTACGCAGAGGCAAACATTAAAATTCATCGTTCAATCTCTCCAATCCAGACCGATGGAGCAGAGCTTGAGAAGAGATTTAGTAAACAATGGGCTCTCAATTCACCCAATGGGATTAACCCTTCTGCCGCCTGGTCCGTGAGTACCGGTTCTTTCTCGACGAAAGTCGCGGTGATTGATACGGGAGTGGATCCGCATCACTACGAGTTAAGTGATCGAACGCTCGAAGGTTATGATTTCATCGACGACAAAGCGGGTGGTGTTAACCACGGCGATCATGGAACGCACGTTTCAGGAATTATCGGTGGAGCGTGGAATGGTCGTGGGATGGCAGGGATTAATGAGAAAATTACGATCCTTCCGATTCGTGCGGTTCCGGATAATGCAGACGAAACCGACGCTGACCTGATCGAGTCGTTTGAGTACGCCGTTGCACAAGGGGCACGTGTTGCGAATTGTTCGTTCGGAAAAGAAGCTTCATCTCAAGCGGTCGGTGATGTGATCGCTGCGGCAGGAACCCGTGGGCTCCTCGTGGTTGTTGCAGCCGGAAATGAAAACCAAGACCTAAATGAAGTGCCGTCCTATCCAGCTTCGTTTAAGACCTCGAACATGATCGTTGTGGGTGCGACTCACGAGTTGGGTGGGCTTGCGAACTTTTCAAATTATGGAGTAACGAAAGTGGATATCGCGGCACCTGGAGCTTCGATCTACTCTTCGATTCCGAATAATCGGTTTGCGTCTTGGGATGGAACCTCGATGGCGACTCCACAAGTGGTGGGCGCAGCCGCTCTCATTCTATCCGCACGACCAGATCTCACGACTGAGCAGCTGAAATCGGTTCTTCTTTCAACCGCACGTCCGATGAGTAAGCTCAGTGGATATGTCGATACAGGGTTATTAGACCTATCGGCCGCGATGACGAAGGCGCTTTCGCTCTAAGTTATTTGCACTCAGTTTCAGCAAGCGCGAATAAGCCACGGATGATTTTCTCGGCTGCGATTTTCGATTGATCCATGATCTCGAAGTGATCGAGCTTCTGTTTTGGATCAAGGCCGCAGCCCATATTACTAATGAGTGAGAACCCGCCTACCGTCGCGCCCGAGTGATTGAGCGCGATCGCTTCCCAAACAGTCGACATGCCGACTGAGCCCATGCCCCAATTTGCGAAGAGTCGAATTTCAGCAGGGGTCTCAAAGCTTGGACCGAGGAGTCCTAAGTAAACTCCCTCGTTCACTTCAAGGCCTGCTTCTTTCATGTGCGTGTGAATCGTGCGGTTAAATTCTGGGTTCCATCCACGCGAGAGCTCTGGAAAACGGGGACCAAGAGGCTTCCCTGAAGTGTCCTCTTGAATGGGACCCACGAGCGGATTCTGACCCGTCATGTTCACGTGATCGGTGATCATCATGATCGAACCCACGGACCAATTCGTTTTCAAACCACCGGCTGCGTTTGTGAGAATAAACTTTTCAGTCCCGTTTAGGCGAGCGGTCAGGACGCTTGCGGTGACTTGTTTTGCGGTTAAGCCTTCGTAACCGTGGAGGCGACCGACTTGAAGAGCAAAAACATGTTTCGTTTTTTCATTTTGGAAAAAGCGATAGGAGCCTTTATGTCCGGGCGCGGAGGCTGCGTGCATTCCAGGAAGTTTCGAGAACTCAAGCTCGGAGATGAATTTCCAGTTTTTTGGAATCCAAGAGTCTTGGAGGTTCGCGCCGATTCCAGTTCCCAAAACAGCGAGGAGCTTAGGTGCGGAGATTCCCGATTTTTTCAGGAAGTCACCGTAGATTTTTGTCGATTCGTGAAGGGTATCCTTCATTACGGTTTCTCGGACTTTGTGATCCCGTCGGGTGGGAGTTGGGATTGCCAGAAAGAGGTTGAGCCCAAGTATTTTGCGAACGTGAGGGAGTCATCGAAAACTTTCGCGCATCGTTCGAAGAGGGGCAGCATGTCTGGGTTCTTGGCGACGAACTCGTAAGTGAGGAGAATTGTTTTTTGCTCTGAGCCTTCTTGAAAGGTGGCAGCGTACTGCTCGCCTAGGCCTGAGCTATAAAGACGGTTTACGTGATAAATCTTTCCATTCCATGTCACCGAGCGGCTTTGCATAGACTTTGAGTATGGTCCGAAATTTATCGAGATTCCAGGCAGTTGAAGGCGAGGGCGGTCGGGTTTTGTAACGCTCCAAACCGAAACAGTCGGAAATTCCTAGGCTTATTTAATATAAATATCTGAAATTATTGAATAAATAGTTCTGATAGCGCGCGCTCATTCTTCAAGTTTGAGCGGATTTTGGCCGATCCGTAAGGTGTGAAGAATAGTGAAATCGTACAAAAACTGAAGACTGTGACCGAAACCGTAGCCCAGACTTTGGGAAAGAAAGTCGTGTTCAAATTCGTCGACGACGCTTCGGTCTGGCTTGAAACCCAGTCTGAGACGCGCGCCTTCGAGGCAGCGTTCACGTCGATGTACGAATCCCTCATGCACCTCATTCGAAATGCGATCGATCATGGAATCGTTTCGCGCGGAACTGTGACGGTTCGAGCGAGTCTCGATGATTCGGGCTCGGCGTGCATCGAAGTGATGGACGATGGAAAAGGGATCGACGCAAAACGCATTCGCGCTCGCGCAATCGAAGTCGATATCCTCGATCCAAAATCGACTGTGAGCGACAGTTCGTGTTTAGGTTTTATCTTTCATCCGGGGTTTTCCACTCAGGATCAAATCACTGAGATCTCGGGTCGGGGCGTAGGACTTGCGGTTGTTAAAAACCAAGTTGAAAAATCCCATGGCAAAATCGAACTCCGCACCACTCCAGGCGAAGGAACTTCGTTTCGGATCTATCTGCCGCTCTTCGATAACTACGCTAAGAAGGCAGCTTAATCTTTAATCCGACCCAAGCGCCCTGTGAAACGGCCCCCTGGATGAGAAATCCGCCGGTCGGTGCATCCCAGTCCAGCATCTCGCCACAAACATAAATCCCCGGAAATTTTTTTAACTCGAGTGACTCGTTCACTTCGGAAAAGGATAGGCCGCCTGAAGAGGAGATGGCTTCCAGGAGTGGTCGAGGTTCCTTGAGCGTGATGGGAAGTTTTTTAATCCGTGAAATGAGGAGTTTTAAGTCTTTCTTTTCCTCCATTGAAGTCAGGTGAAAGAGGAGAGCGAGACTTCCTTCCGAGAGATTGAGTTTCTGCTTCACTCGGCGAATGGGTGCTAGGTTTTCAGTGACTTGACTCAGGCGTGTGAGGATTTCGGATTCTGAGAGATCAGGTTTCAAATCAAGAAACGCTTTCCCCGTTTTTCCAACAAAATATATCGGTGTTCCTTCTAAACCGTATCGAGTGATCACAAGTTCCCCGAGCTTCGAGCCCCGATCGGTCGTGAGCGTAACCTTCTTCAGAGGTTTTCCTTCGGCCTCTTTCAAGAGAGCTTCGGGCCAAGCGATTTCATAGCCGACGTTACTTGGGCGGAAATTTTCAAACTGAAGACCCGATTTTCGAAAAAGTTCGCACCACTCGGGTTCGTTCTCTTCCCAGCTCCCTCCGCCCAGAGCAAACACCGCACGGTCAAATCGAAGCGGCACTTCGTCCTCTTCAAACTGAAGTTCGACTTCCTGTCCCTCGGACCTGAAAGAAGAGAGCGTTTTCTTCGCGTGCGACCTAAGGCCGTGGCTCTCTAACCAATCCATCCAGGATTTCAGAAGGTTTGAAGCTTTCATATCGCGTACGAAGTAGCGATCTGAGGTTCCTAAGAACGTTTCTTGATTCAGATTTTTCTGAATGAACGAAATCCAATCGTTAGGCGAAAACGCACCTAAAATTTGATCCCAAAACTTCTTACCCCCACCCGTGTAGTGATTCGAAAACTGCTCGACGGGAAGGGAATTTGAAATATTGAGTCCGGAGCTGCCTGCGATCAGGAGTTTTCTACCAAAACCCGCGCGCTTTTCGAAAAGATGGAGCTCTACTGAAGGAAAGCGAAGCGCGATTTGGCTCGCAGCCATGAGGGCCGCAGGACCGGATCCGATAATCGCAACTCTGGCTTTCATTCCTGAGTCTTACCAAGGGTGGGGGTATTGCTCAATTGATGAACTGAGTTTTGGGTGAAAAAGCACCTAATCCCTTTCTAGGACATCGAGATCAGGTTTCTGGAAAGAACCGGCGGTGAATCAGATAGGAAACAGCTAGGAGTGCGACGCCTAGAAAGTAGTTCCCCCAAAAAGGGAGCTTCAACTGTTTCGAAAATAAAAACGGCAAAAAGAAAGTGAGCGAAAGTGGAACGCTCCAAAAAATACTGCGCGCAAAACCGGATGATTTCTCAGGGTCACTCCATTCGGCCTGAGTCATCGCAATCGCAATCAGGCTCGAAATGGGGAGCGCAATGATGAAGCCAGCAAGTGCAGGTTTCTTTCCTGCAATGGTAGAAGCAAGCGCGATCAGTAGACTTGAGATCAAAGTTTTAAGAGCAAAGGACATCGGTTCACACTTTCTTCGGTCGTTTCGGAAGCTTACATCCCTGGAATATCCAAGCATTCCATCACTTCGATGGAGTCGCCCGGGAAAATCATGAAGTGCGGGTGATTTTTGAAAATCTTCGCTGCAGCCGCATGAGAAGGGGCGCGTACAATCGTATAGACGGAGAGCGCGTTACTCGTCGGGCGAATGCCTTTGCGATTCACGAGTTTCGTAGTTCCGAGAGGTGCTCCCAGATCGACGATTGATTTCTTATGTTCGGCCGCCCAGGCTTGCCAGGCTGCCATGCCTCTCGTTTCGCGCTCGTTTCGCTCTTTTGAGGGAAGCTTCTCCCACTTTTTCATGGAGGCTTTTGTGCCTAAGTAAACTGCGAGGAACTTTCTCGTTTTCGGGGATTTTTTCCTAGGTTTCGCCATGCTGGGATCATAGCTGAATGCGGGCGTATTTATAAACTTAGAAAAAACGCGACCCCACCCCTCCGCTTGCGCCGTGGTCATAGGTTCGAACCCTCTCGGCACCGGATTACGACTTCAGATCTAAATTCTACTGTAGTGCACCCCCTTTTTCAACACTTATTAAGCTAATTTTTCGACATAGTT
>CAYOJT010000100.1:5551-9746 GCA_964404365.1 uncultured Bacteriovoracaceae bacterium | reverse complement strand
GCCACTCTTTCATGGTATTTTAACCCTTTAAAGTAAGGAGTTTCTCAAATTTGTGTTGTTCTTGCTGTAATTCGGCTGACTTAGATATCGCCGTTGTTTTAGCGTTCGCGGCCGCAGACTAGGCGATCGAAAAATTTGATCGAAATTAGGCTGAAACCGAAGACGAGAAGCACGAAGAACGCGACGCCTGATGGAATCGCGTAGGTGCGTACGTCGAGGAACGAACGAACGAAAAGGTTTTGAATGAAAACCCAGCTGAAGGTTCCCCACATAAAACCCGCGCCAACGAGTGGGAGTGTTTTATTCGTTTTCGTGAAGTGAGCGAACACTCCACCGAGAACCGCACAAATCGCGCTGTGAACAATGAGTCCGATGATCACGGCTTTTCCGAATCCGTAGTTCATCGCTTCATTTCCGAGAATCGGTGCAGCCGCGAGTTTGAAGGGAACCCAAAACTCGAGTCCCGCCTTCAGAGCGATCAACCCGCCGAAACACCAGGCAACGATCCCAGCAAATACGCCGGCGAGGACGCCTGCAATCGTTCTTGGAAGATCAAAGGTCAGCCAAATCGCGACCAGATCCATTTCGCCTTCTTCTTCTGTTTCGTGTGCGGAGATAGGGTGCTGTGCCATAGTGGTATGAGCATAGCACCGGGATAGGTTCATATAAAAGACTATTGCAGCGCAGAAAAATCTCCGTGAAACTAATTACGACCATGAAAATCATCGATTTCCACGCACACGCGATTCCTAACGCACCGTTTGAGGGCCTAATCCCAAATCCAATCCGGACAATGGCCCGATTTTGGTCGCGTCCGATGTCTCGGGCCTTCCACGATGTTCAGCCTTGGCTCCGTTTTTTGCCGCCTTTAGGAAGGGTCACCCTAGAAGAGGCCGCCGGCCTCATGACAACGCCCTTTCTCCTCGTCGAGTCCTCGATTCGTGACCTCGAGATCTCGATGGATCGAAATGGGGTAGAGAAGTCCCTCCTCATCGCGAGCCCACCGAAGATTCCAAACGATTGGCTCCTCTCGCTCTTGGAGGAGGAAAAATGGGCAAAGCGGATTATCGTGGCCGTAAATTTTCCTGCAAACATAAAAACCAACATCCGAGAAGAGCTGAAGAAACTTCGAGAGAGGGGAGTGCAGTTTTTGAAAATTCATCCCGCGATGGATGGTGCAAAGCCCGACCATGAATCCTATGAGACACAACTCCAAGCGGCGTCCGAGCTCGGGATGAGCGTCATCCTTCACACTGGCTGCTTACATTCACATCTCTTTTACAAAGAACCGAAATCCGGTTCGGCACTTCTGTACGAAAGCTGGTACAAGCGGTTCCCGAATATTACGTTCTTCCTCGCCCATATGAATATGGACGCGCCAGCTGTTGCAATGGATCTGGCCGAACAATATTCAAACCTCATGTTAGAAACCTCGTGGCAGCCCGCGGAAACCATCGCGGAAGCCGTCCGCAGGGTCGGATCCGACCGCATTTTCCTCGGATCGGACTGGCCCTTTTTAGGAAACAACCAAAAAATCTCGATCCGAAGAGTGAAGGAAGCGATGGGCTCTCAAATGATTTCGGACGAAGATGGTAAAAAAATTCTAGGGCTTAATGCCGAAAACTTCTTAAAAGCGCGGGGAATGATCTAGATGCCAATCCTTGAAATTCAAAAGCTGAAAGCGCCAGAACTCGAACGTCTCGATCGCGAAAATACAATTTTCTTTCTACCCGTTGGAACGCTTGAAGATCACGGACCCGCACTCCCTTTAGGATCAGATGCCTACGAGGCCGAAGGTTTGGGTAGGAAACTTGCGGAGAAAATTCAGGAATCAGACCCGACCATGAATTTTGTCTTCTTCCCGGCGTGCCACTTGGGAATTGATAGTTCGACTTCGAAACTCTCACTCAAAGTTCGGCCTCATGTCTTGCGCGATTATTTAGTCGACGTTTGTGAGGGGCTGGTGAGGGTCGGTTTCAAAAAATTTGTCTGTGTCTCCGGAAATCTCGGACCGGCTCACCTGACCGCCATTGAGGAGGCTGGAAAATTTCTCAGAACAAAACACATGCGCTTTGGCCTTTTTGGTCGAAAATCTGCGCCGATTCTCGTGTCTGCAAACTCCATTGCTCTTCTCGATGATGAAAAATCAAATAATCCCATCTGGTGCGACCCAAAGGAGCATGGGGGTGCTCGCGACATTGAGATGGCTCTCACGCTTTTCCCAGCGCTTGTCGACCCGCTCTGGAAAGGGCTCCCCGAAATCGAAAAGTCTCCGACGGGCTTTCCCCGGTGGCTCAAGTTTCGAAAAGGTGAAATTTCCGGATACTGGGGGAAGCCTGCGCGCGCAGATACGGCGCGTGGCTTCGATCGCTTGAATGAAAAAATTTCTACGATCATTCCAAAACTGAAGGCTGTTTGGAGCGGGAGCGATTCAAATCATCTCTTTCGCTCGTGGTACTCTATCTATCCGCCGAACAAGAGCCTTTTTAAGGCTTGGATTCTCGTTTTTAGTCTTATTTTTCTGATGGCAGTCTGGATTGTAGTTACACTGCAGACCTTTTTACAAGGCGCTGAATTCTAAAATCACTTCTTAATTTCTTTGTAATAGACCTCTTGGTGGATCGAATCTTTCTGAACGCCTTTCTCGGTGAGAATAGCCTTCACTTCATCAATCATCGCTCCGGCCCCACAGAGGTAATAATCAGTCTCAAGCCAAGGATAATCACTGCCGAGTGATCGCAGATAATCGGTAACGCGACCTCGGAAACCTTTATAGGAATCCGTAGTTGGGCGAGAGACAGCGGTTACCCATCGAAGTTTTTTCGAGCCCCATGAGAGCTGAGATAACTCGTCATCATAAAGAAGTTCAGGTTCATCGCGCACGCCAAGTAAGCACGTCACTGAGGCGGGCAAATTCGCAGCAAATTCTTTCGAAAGAAGCATGGAACGGAAAGGCGCAATCCCTGTCCCGGTCGAAATAAAGCAGACGTGCTTTCCAGGTTTATGTTCAAAAACGAAATCACCATACGGCGCAACGCCCTTAAAAGTATCCCCGGGACGAAGTTTATAGAGGTAGTTAGTGCCAGGACCTTTTTCAACCAGCTTGATACAGAGTTCGATGGGTCTTTGATCCGGCTGAGAAGCGATCGAGTAAGCGCGCCGCAGGTCGCGCCCATTCGGGCCCGCGCCTGGGATGACGATGCTGATGAACTGACCACCGATGAACTGGACCGGAGAGTCCGTTTCAAAACCGATTTCAAAAACGGTGGGCGTGAGCATTTTAAAATGACGAACTGAACACTGATAGGTGGCGGCCATGCGATCTTGTATAGCCTAAATTGATGCTTCAGTCGATGGGTTCAAAATACGAATCGCCGCTAGGGTCGCGTCGTCATCGAGGGGTTTCTCGCCGTTAAATGCTTTAAAATCCACAATGAGGCTGTCGATTAACGCTTGGGGGTGAGCAGCTAAGTTTTCTTCGATTTTTTTACGTGCGCGTTTCTTCCCGTAAATCTCGCCCTTCGCGTTCTGATTTTCCAAATAGCCATCGGAATAAAGGACGATCGTATCACCGGGGCTTAAGCTCACTTCGAATTCCGTATACTGGGGAGGCGACTCCTCCTCTCCGAGCCTAAGCCCTTCAGGAACGAGTGACTCCGTCTGACCCTTATTACTTGGACCGCGAAATAGCCACGGGGGGTTATGGGAAGCGTTTGAGTAGATGAGCTTCTTCTCATCGAGATCAATCACCCCGATGAACGCGGTCATCATGACTTTCGTTTTCGCGCTATCGAACACAACTCGATTCGCCATATCCATCATCAGTCCCGGAGAAAATGGAAAGGTTGGGTCGGTTTCGGCCAGCTTCTGAATAACCGAAAAAGCCCCGCGCGCGGATGCCGTTATGAGCGCAGAAGAAACGCCGTGCCCCGTCGCGTCTGCGACCATGAAGCAGAGTTTTCGATCAATCGTAAAGTGATTCCACCAATCTCCACCACAAATGGCGGCGCTCAGATACTTTCCATAAATTTGAAAGTCCTCGGTTTCCGTAACGCCAGAAGGAAAAAGGCTCTCCTGAACCGCAGAAGCAACTTTCAGTTCTTGCTCGAGAATCGTTTTTTTTGCGACATAATCGGTGAGTTTTTTAATGACGACCCGCGAAAAGATCATCATCACCGGCGCCAGCTCCGGTCTG
>CAYOJT010000100.1:2147-5541 GCA_964404365.1 uncultured Bacteriovoracaceae bacterium | reverse complement strand
GATCATCATCAAAATAAAAGCTAAGAGGCTTCCCAAAGTAATACGAATCCAGGATTTTCTCTGATCCGAAAGGAGTTGCGACTGATAGGTCTTCCAAGAACTTTTTAAGCGAACACCGAAACCGCCGCCCTTGTACGAACTAGCGATTAATTCCTTCGGTTTCCCATCCGCACCCAATAGAGCGGTCGCCTTTTCTACGGGATCACTCGCTTTATGTTCAAAAATTTCGGCCCACACGGAATCACTCTCCGCAGTAAGCCTGAGAGGTTTTGCGTAGAGAAATTTTACGACTGTTACCGTTCTGTTCGAGTTTTTCTTCTTCCCCGTAGTCAGCTTCTTCTGCTCGCGCGTAGAGAAGAGAAGAACTGGATCACCGGTTGAACCGGAAACGGATCGAGCCTCAGTTTCTCCGAACTGTTTCCCTTCCTGTGGAACGCGAATGTACGAAATTTCCGGAATGAAGTTCTCGGGCTTACCTGCTTCTGGAGTTTTAGGATTTGCGAAAAACTCTTCGTCGCGAACTGTACCTTGCTCATCGACCTCATAACTGCGGAAGGCGAGAGCTTCAGGAATGCGCTCAAACAGAACTTCCTTCGTTCCATGCTCTCGGATCAAGGGAGTAACTCTGTTCTCTAGATCTTGGATCTTGTCGGCGAACCGATCTGCATCGAGCTGAAGTGTAATCAATGCCTCGTTTTTGGCGCGCTCGGTCGCAAACTTCGCGTTGGTAATTTCCTGCTGGCCTAAAAGCGTCAAAGTCATGACGGCGACACCCAGAGATAGCTGAGTACCGAGGCTGATTGGGTAGCGTTTGAATAAGCGGGTCATAGAAATGATTCTGTCTTTCAAACATAGTTTCATGTCATTCGTGAATGATTGCAAACAATCGTCACTGCCAATTAAAATAGGAGAATCGCATCTCGTATAGAAATGCATAAAAAACCGGTGGCACTGCTCCATGATTAAGGTCGAGAAAGAAATAAAAGACGGCATCAACATCGTTCGTCTTTCTGGGTATATCGACGAATCGAGTGACCTTGAGAAATCGATCGGACCGATCACAGGTTCAATGCGTGTCATCTGTAAAGAAATCGTACGTATCAACTCGGTCGGCGTGAAAAACTGGATTCGGTATTTTCAGGGCCTTAAAAATAAAGGCGTTAAAATCGCCTACGCCGACTGTTCGACCACAATGGTCGAACAAATCAACTTAATCTCGAACTTTCTGGCTGGCGGCGAGGTTGAATCCTTCTACGTCCCATATTCCTGTACGGGATGCCGCTCAGAACTCATCGCTCTGTTTAAGGCAAATGACGTCCGCGGCCAGCATCAAAAGTATTTGAAGATTAAATGCACAAAATGCGGGGCTCCGGCACTCTTTGACGACGTTCCCGAAGAGTATTTCGGATTTCTGAATAGATGAGTAATCAGAAAATTCTTCTCATCTCAAATCGACCCGAAGACCAGTTGTTTATCACGCAACTTTCTGCCCTTTGTGGACTCGCATTCATCCAGGTACCTGACGCAAAAGAGGGTGTCTCGCTCATTTCACAAGGCGACATCTGCGCAAGCTTTATCGACATCGCTGATGAGGCTGCCTTCACCGCATTTGAGACAGAAGTCCAAAACCAACTCGGACTTTTCTCAGATAAGGTCAACACAAATCGATTCCACTATGTAAGCTCGCTTGATCTAGATGGAGTCAAGTACCTGTGTAACAGCGCGCTCTTCGGAAACTTTCTCCTTCGCACCTACGACACAGCTCCTAAAGCGAAGCTCGCAGCCGAGCGCTATGCTCCCGTTGTAAAGGCGTCGATCATGGATCGTGCGTTCGGATTGAAAAATTTCTTTAGCGACAAAGCCCAGGTTCAAAATATTCGGGTCGTCCATTCGAATCAAAAACAGAAGATTGTCGAAGCCATTCGCACCTTTTTAATTAAAGCGCGGTATCCAACGCGCGTCTCAACGGTCATCGCGAACGCGGTCGACGAACTGGTGATGAATGGAATTTTCGCAGCACCCATTGATGAGGTGGGTCGCCGTATTTACGAACAAACGCCGCGCGACACTCCGGTGGAATTAGTCGATCAAGCCGTAATTGATGTGACTCTTTGTGTGGACGGAAGTCGGTGCGGAATATCCGTATCCGATAGCTTCGGTTCGATTGATAAAGAAAAGATCATCCGCCACCTATCGACGGTTTATACTCGTGAATCCTACACGGTGAAGACGAACGTCGCTGGCGCCGGTATCGGACTCGCAACCACCTTTAGAAATGCTGGAAGCCTGATCTTCATCTGTGAAAAAGGCTCTCGCACTGAAGTGGCCGTTACGTATGAGCGATACGAAAACTTTAAAGACTTTAAGGGTCAGTTTCGTTACATCTCGACACAGTTCTACTACTGATCCATCCATGAAAAAAACTGTACTCTACCTGGCTTCAACCTCTCCTCGGCGGAAACAACTCCTTTCGGATTACGGTTTTGACTTCACGATTGTTTCACCCAACTCGCCGGAAATTGAAAAAAGAGGGGAGTCGCCGCGTTCGATGGTCCTGCGCCTGGCGCGAGAAAAGGCCTGGGCAGCCTTTCAGGACTTGGTTCAAACTCTAAAATTAAAAAAACTCACCAGCCTAGTTATCCTTTCTGCCGACACTACTGTTGTGGATCCCTCCGGCCGAGGGGTTCTCAATAAACCGACCTCGAAGCGGGACGCCCATCGGATTTTAAATCGAATTTCAGGGCGTACGCACTCTGTCCTAACGGGGTATTGTCTACTTCAAATTGAAGATGGAAGAGTGAAACGAACGATCACGCGAGCCGTGCGTACTTCTGTGACGATGAAAAAAATCTCTGGGAATCAGATCGTGGATTACATCCGCTCGGGAGAACCCATGGATAAAGCTGGAGCCTACGCAGCCCAAGGAATCGGTATGGCATTTATCCGTAAGATTCAGGGAAGCTATTCAAACGTCGTGGGCCTACCCATGACCGAAATCACGGAAGACCTCGATCATTACTTCAATCTTCGACCCAAATGGGTGCGAAAATGATCGACTCAAAGAAACTCGAAGAAAACTACCGAACGATCCTGGCTCAAATCTCGCGCGCCGCAGAAAATGCAAAACGCGACCCCTTATCGGTTCGTCTCGTCGCCGTCAGCAAGACGCATCCCATTGAGGCGATTGAGACGCTCTATCGCTTGGGACAAAGAGACTTCGGCGAAAATTATGTTCAGGAGCTAGAGCAAAAAGCCCAGTTAGCCCAAAAACTAGGCCTCAACGAGATTCGCTGGCATTTCATAGGCCATCTGCAGTCGAACAAGGTGAAGGTATTACTGCCTTTCATTCACCTGGTGCATTCAGTCGACTCTGTATCGCTTGCTCAAGAAATTT
>CAYOJT010000100.1:0-2137 GCA_964404365.1 uncultured Bacteriovoracaceae bacterium | reverse complement strand
TTGATTCCAGTAATCGAAGGCAACTGACTTTGCTTGCTCAAGAAATTTCAAAAAGAGCCCAGAATGCGAATAAAGAACGAAAAATACCGTGTCTTTTATCCGTGAATATCGATCAGGAACCCTCTAAATCGGGGTTCTCTCCTCAGGACTTAAACGAATCCATTCAATCGATCGCGACTCTTCCCGGCATCGATCTTCGGGGTTTGATGTGCATCCCTAACCCGGAAAAAAGCCACATCTCGCCTTCCGCATTTTCCCGACTGCGCGCTCTGGGTAAGGCTCTCCCGGGAATTTCGCCCCACGAATTTTCAATGGGGATGACGAGTGATTTTGAATCCGCCATTCAAGAAGGCGCAACGCTGATCCGAATTGGGACAGCGATATTCGGCGTTCGGGAATAAACCTCCTCGCACTTTTTCAAATCACAAAGCACGACAGGTTAGGTTTGTGTTGGTCTTTCGTGATCGATTCATTAGATTTCTAATTTCTATTTTTCGAAAAAACAGAGCCAATATTCAGATGTTTTTTAAATTCATAACCGCTGTGTAGTCGCTCCGACCATTTCACTTACAAGTAAAGCGCTCGGCTACTTTCCGCTCTGGACGCGGCTTTTCAGGGACTTTCTGTGACGCTTTTTGGAGCCGTTACGACTCTTTTTTTGTCCTGTTGCGGAACATTTTTTCACACAAATGCAGTGTGTTTATTCCCGCGCAACGCGTGAAGTGCATGAAAACGTTCACTCCCAGCGTGTTGGCAAGGTGTTTGCCTATATAGAGGGTGTCAGGTCATGAAGACCGAGACGACAGCCCTCAAGGAGGACGAAATGTTCAAGAACTACCTGACCTATCAGTTCGCCCTTTCCTTTCATCAGTTATGTCTAGTCGCCGATATGGTCGACGTTCCGAAGAAGCATCGCCTTGTTCGTAGCGCCGAACAGATGACCCAGTCTTTCACCCGCAGTCTTCACTCGAAGAGTGAAGTTGAAGAGGGAAGACACTTTTTCAGCTGCTTGCTGAATCTCAGGGAAGCGAAAGAGTTCCTGGAAGAAAGCGGACTTTTCTTTGGTGAAATTGAATCGAAGTACCGGATTCTGCACGACCGCTTAGAAAAGTTAACCGAGAAGTCTGCCAAGGCCGAAGACGGCCAAATGGTGATGCTCGGTTGAGAAAAAAGTTTAACTGCATCCGGAGCCGCCATTCCGGTGAGACGCAGGGATGCGTACTCAAGCCTGTGCAGGCAATAAGCGCCGGGTTTTTTTCGCTTCAGAAAAGGATGCCACACCACTTCCTTTCCTTTTCCGAAGCGACGACGGATCCACGGACGGAGATGTACTCGGCGCAAAACCTTTTGAGAACTGTTGTTGTCGTTTGATTTGTTACTCAGCAGTTAAACTTCGGCAGTAAAGCATTACGAAGTTTCCGTGAAAGCCCAAAGCAGTTGTTGTCGGGTGAGTAGCGGGAAAAGCGCCCAGGGGCAGTAAAGTATTACCCTGGGCGTTTTTTATTTCTCCCCATCCCACATATGTATAAGAAAGTTTTGGCGGAACAGGCCTCCTGCCTTTCGACTGCTTTTCGCCATCCATGGCTGCAGTCAGTCCGCAAAACTTTCTTATACATATGTGGGATGGGGAGAAAGTCATGCGCCCACGTTTTGACGATTTAACCCATTACCCTTCCATAAAAAACACATGAGCTGAGACTTCATGTCGCCAGGATGGCTTCTGTTCGCGAAGCGAACAGGACATGAAAGGCAGGACGCCTGGGTCTCCAGATCATGTGTTTTTTATGGAAGGGTAATGGGGTGAATGGCGATCCCGAGTGGATTCGAACCACCGACCTTCAGCTCCGGAGGCTGACGCTCTATCCAACTGAGCTACGGGATCGTGAAATCGTTTTTGTACAAAAACCCTGTCTTTTCAAGCGCTTATTATCCAAATCCATTACCGTCGATTTCAGCTTTTTCTCTATTATATGGGGCGACCCTTCTTCCGATAAGAAGTCGTGAGGTTTCGCGGACTTACTCTTTTTCTGAGCCTTCTCACTTTCGGGGCATTTGCCCTTGGGAGTTCACACGCGCGTGTGAAAACGAAAGATGAACCTTGGGACTTTTTTAACGACCCTCACCTTTGGATGGAGGA
>CAYOJT010000099.1:0-9765 GCA_964404365.1 uncultured Bacteriovoracaceae bacterium | reverse complement strand
GGGGTCAAATGACTCTGAAACTTCGATTTCCTCAACTTCCAGTTCCTCGATATCAGTGACGGAAAGAAACCGGTCTGTCAGAAGGTCATTTTCTGAGAAAGTGCAAAACTCGACCTCCCACCTTCTCGAGCCCGGAAGCTTACTCTCGGCTGATGAAAGCCTATCTCCTCGACCTAAATCCGCGGTGTCTCCACTAAGGACTAGGCGAAGAGGGATTTCCGGCACCGCAACCTGTAACTCTTGATCAAAATTGAAGATCCTTTCCACGCGAAAAATTCGTCCGAGCCTGGAGGATTGGATGTTTGTTCCGGCGGTTAAAACGCCAGAGGTTAGCGTTCCTAAAAACTCCTCCACGCCATTTTCTAGACGGCGCTTGATCTGAATCGGGAATCTGATCTCAGTTCTTCCGCTCGTGCGCTCTTTGGGCTTCGTGAAATGCAGCCATTCATCCAGCGTGGGCCCAGCGTACCAAGGCGTATGGGGCGATCGTTTAATTAAATTGTCTCCGCGAAGCGCAGAAAGCGGCGCGATGATCATTCGAGATGAAAAACCCGCCTCACTCATCCAAGCGGAAACTTCACTTTCAATCGCGCGGTAGCGTTTTTCATCGAAACCAATGGCATCCACCTTATTGATCGCAAAAAAGATATCGCGAATCCCCAACCACTGCGTGATCCAGGCGTGGCGCTTGGTCTGAGTAGATACTCCCCTCAGCGAATCCACCAAAATGACAGCCGCTTCAGCTTGGGTGGCAGCGGTGACCATATTGGGCAGATACTCGAGATGGCCTGGTGAATCGGCCAAGATAAATTTTCGCTTGTCGGTCGCGAAGTAGCGAAATGCGGCGTCGATCGTGATCCCTTTCGCCCGCTCCTCGCTTAAGCCATCGGTCAAAAACGCGAGGTTCGGGGTTTCACTTCCGCGGAGCTCGCTTGATCGTTCAATCGCGGCCCAAAGGTCCTTAGGAATTTTTCCGTACTCGTAAAACAGCCGACCCACGAGAGTACTCTTCCCATCGTCGACGTTTCCCGCAGTCATAAAGCGAAGGAGATCCATTAAAAATAGCCCTCCTTCTTCCGCTCTTCCATGGCGCTCTCGGAGCGCTGGTCGTCCGCCCGCGAGCCGCGTTCGCTGATTTCGCTCGTTTTAATTTCTTCGATCATTTCTTCTAAGTTATGCGCAACTGAGGGAACCGGCGAGGTGCAGGTCATGTCCCCTACCGTACGAAAGCGAACCTGACGCTCTTCGACCAGATCCGCGGCCGGAGGAGAAATATAGGGTGAGAGCGCAAGCCAGGAGCCATCCGCGCGCCGAACGCACTTTCTCCGATGGCTAAAGTAGAGAGAAGGAACCTCCATCTTTTCTCGCTGGATGTAGCTCCAAACATCAAGCTCCGTCCAATTATTGAGTGGGAAAACTCGGACCTGCTCGCCTGGAAATATCTTGGTGTTGTAAAGATTCCAAAGCTCGGGGCGTTGGGCAGATGGATTCCATGCACCTTTCAAATCACGATGAGAGAAAAATCTTTCCTTCGCTCGCGCTTTTTCTTCATCGCGCCTAGCTCCACCAATCGCTGCATCGAAACCAAACTCAGTCAGAGTATCGAGGAGGGTCACGCTCTGGATGCGGTTCCGACTAGGGTAGGGTCCTACCTCATCGATCGCGCGACCTCTTTTGATGGAGTCTTCCACCTTTCGAACGATGAGTTTTTCCCCTAATCGGTTCATCACCTGATCGCGAAACTCGAGCGTTTCAGGAAAGTTGTGTCCCGTATCGATATGAAGAACGGGATACGGGAATGAAGCAGGACGGAAAGCTTTTTCAGATAGACGCAGAAGCACTAACGAATCTTTTCCGCCGGAGAAGAGGAGCACAGGTTTCGCCATGCGAGCCGCACACTCCCGCAGAACATAAATCGACTCGGCTTCGAGCTGATCAAGGGCGGTAGTTCCGAGCGGTGGATTCTGAGCTTTCACCCCCTCAGCGTATCAGTACAGGCCACCACGATATAAGGCCGATTTTAATGTAAACTTGTTCAGTTTATTCATACATTAAGTTATTGATATTAATATGTATTTTAGATGACTTATTTAGTATATTATACTTGTCGGGCTTGGTGAATATTTGATAAACTGCCTTGAATTTATTAGCGAAGCGCGGATGTGGATGTTGTGAAAGCGGATGTGAATCGTTCTTCTTCAAAAATGAAAACTCTCGGGCTCCGAACATTTCTTGTTCTGGGGTTCCTCGCGAACCTCTTCGCTTCCGATCCATCCACTGCGAATCAACGGATTCCACGATCCTTCGAGGCGCCCGAGGCGAGCGAAGTACCTTGTCCGAGTGAAGACGCGATTTATTTGAACGAGGCGAAGGCAGCCTACAACCAAGCTCAATCAAGAACAAAAGCCGTAGCTCACGAAGTTCTTCTCCGCGGAAGAGTTCGCCTTTTCGATACCGACGACAACTTGATTATCCTAAAAGCCATCCTAGGGTCGCCTGAGCCAGAATTGTGGAGCTATAAAGCAAACGGCTGCCGAACCGTGTTCTGTGTTGTTCGAAGACTTGTGGATTCGGACGAAGCCGCGTATCGCCTCCTCACCATCCCAAAAATTTCGAGTCTCATCTTCACACTCTCGCCCCGCAAAGCGGGCGAAGATTACATGAAGAAAGTAAAGGCATCATCCGTCTGGACGAAAGAAGAACTTCGACAGTTCCATAAAGCGCTGGAGATCGTGCCGCCCTACCTCAAAGTTTTTAAGCGACCTTACATTGTGTATCGTGCAGGGATTCGCGATGCGAATTATGCCGCGCGAACCTTTGCGACCCAAGAGTCCGTGATCTACAAAGACACCTTTTTACACGGCGACCTGCCGTTTGACGGTTCGGAGCGTACTCCTTTTGCACAAAAAGTCCTGATCCATGAGCTCTGCCACATGTATGATATGGAATCTGAGCGATTTATTCCGCAACTCGATCGCGACGACGTTACCTATGTTCAGCCCCCCGAGCTCTCTGCATCCATGTGGTACGGGATGAATATTCGCCCCTACGCGAATCAAAAAATTTCCGCGATGTCGGACGGAGATACCTATGAGGATTTCGCTGAAGCTTGCGCATATTACGTAGCAAACCCAAAAACATTGATCGCTCGAGCACCCGATAAATTCCGGATCATCAGTGAAACGGTATTTAAGAGCTTGGATTTTACGCAGTCCGAATGGAATCAGCCACTCTTTCAATACCTGGATCAGTTTCTTTTGTCAGACGGCTCTGAGTCGGCGTGTGAAGCAGACTTTACCCAATTCATTAACGCTAGTGTAGAGATTGATGCTACCGGGCGCGTTACTGAACTTATTCCTGCGGGTGTGGATGATGGGATTCATGAAGTATCACCGGTGACACAAACGATTTCCTACAAAGAGTGGCCGCGAAACTCACAATCCGTGAATCGAATTATTCAAAAGCGACTGATCGATTTTATTCCGATCGCAAAGCAGGACTTAAACTTCTGTAAGAATGGCGGAGAAGCGGCCCTCCTCAGGCGTTTTCAAAGCGCTTGTCCAAAAACGATCGCGCGTCTCAACTCTCTCGTTCACTACAGTCACGAGAACGACTTCAAAGCGGCTTTTTTTGTGTGCATGAAAAAGAGAGATTACAGCCGAGAATGTTTAACTGCGGTTCAAGAAGACCGATTCATTCATTCGATGGGAGATAGCCCACTCGCACGCGCGATTATCAAGAAAACCCGGAGCGCGACCTTTCCGACCTCCTTCCGCGCAAACGAAGTTAACGCCATCCCCGTTGAAGAATGGCTTCCGAGCTGTCTTGCTCGAACAAAGACGGTCTCGCTCGAAGGCCGAGTACTGAAATACACAATGAAAGATGACGTGCACTCCGCAGTCTCCTACCCGTTTCTGTCACCGCTTGCTTCTCCTCACGCATCGAAACTGGCTCTGAGCTGTTTTGAAGACATCCGCGAAGCACTCGCTAAACGAGGCGTTTCATTCGGCTCCGACATTAGCGACCTAGAAATCACTTCACTCTTGAGCGAAGCGGATGCATATCGCGATGTCATTCAATCGCTGGAAAACTCCGTGATACTCCCGCTCATTTATTTGGCCCGTTCGGACCCCGATTACGTCGCGCACCGCCCGCTCTACAAACTTCCGAAGGCCCGACGCGTGGTCAGTCTCTGGATCCGTAGGAATGCTCGAGTCGCAAAAGTATCCAAAAATCAGATTCTTGACCGATTACCTCAGTATTAATTAAATCAATAATATCATATAGTTAAGACATTTAATGCACTGCGTCTTTTTTCCTTGCTGGCCACCCCCTTTTTCAATAAGTTGCGCTCCACCTAAAGGGGCTCAGTTTCACTCACGGGGTAATGGACAGTATGGGTACGGGGGTTTTCAAAAACACAGTTTTGCATCTTCGATCGCGGATCTCGATTGTCGCGATCCTGTTGACGGCCGCGTCGTTTTCCAACGCACGATCGATCGTTGAGCATTCCGTACGCGCAAAGTTTAATCCGACTGCTCTTCAAGATCAGTGTCCCGCTGAAGAGGATTATCTGAGCTCACAAGCGAATCTCGAATACGATACGCTCCTCACAAATACTCCGTCCAAGTTCACACCCAATGTCATGATCGCGAACGAAGCGCCGATTACAAAAGAGGTTCAACCGGGCCTTCGAATCACGGATCGACCTACGCTCATTCAGGTCCTCGAAAACACCTTCGAGGGCGTAACGCTCGCACCTCAAGCAGCCCAACTCGCGACTTGTAACGATACGCTCTGCGTGCTGAAGACAATATTTGGAAGCGAAGAAGCGGCGAAGCGACTGCTTTTCATTTCAATCCAAACTGGATTCACACTCTCGGTTTCGCCTTCCCACACCCAGGCCGTCCTCGAAACTGTGACTGAAAATGGGGTTCGAACCACACGTCAGCGCCAAGGTTCAAGCGTCTGGGCCCTGAACGAACTCCGTCGCATGACTAACACTGCTAAAATTCTGCCTCAAATTCGGGCTAAGCTCACATCACCCGTTACGATTTATCGTGTTGGGGTCCCAAGCAAAGCCGCTGCCGAGGCAAGTTCAGAGTCCTGGATCCACTTCTTTCAGGGTGCTTTTGAAAATGACGAAAGTCCGTGGGATGGCGCTGAAAACGCGATCTACACCGACAAAGTTTTCGTCCACGAGTACTGCCATTTGATCGATTACGAGGGTCGCTATGAACCTCAAAATGGAAACGCCATCAAGAGTTACAAGAGTCTCCTGCCGAAATACCAACCCCGCCTGGGCCCAGGCTGGGGCGTCAAAGGAAATGGAGCTCAATTCGTTACGGACTACTCCCAAAAGAGTCATGCTGAAGATTTCGCAGAAAGCTGCGCCTATTTTATTCTGGCGCCCAAAGTTTTAGCGGAACGCGCTCCTGCAAAATATGCGGCAATGAAGGACATCGTATTCTCGGGTCGTGATTTTACGGGAGCATTTTGGAATCGTCCTCTCTTTCCTGAAGTGTCCGAGCTGCTCACAAGTGCCGCCACCGAAAATCAGTGCGAATCTGATCTCATGAATCACCTCGGCGACATTCGCCTCCTCGGCGACGGAAGAGCCTATGAGGTCGGCGAGCGTACTGCGACCTCCGTTACGACCTGGAGTCATTCTCACTGGTACCTCACATCCGTTATTCTCAAAAATTCTCGCGATGCGATCCTCGATGAATCTCTCAAGACTTTGGAAAACTCGCCTACTTTTTGTGCAAGGGGCGGAGAAAGAGCGCTGAGACTTCGTGCGCCTTTAATCTGCGCAGAAGCCCAAAAGAAAATCGAAAAAGTTGCAAAACGGAGCCTGAGCGAACTCAATACTCTTGCGTCCGAATGCGTGAAAACTGAGCGTAATCTCACATCGAGCTGCGTAGACTCAAAAATGGCTTCAAAAATCGCCTCAGAAACGACCGATACGCTGATGGTCGCACTGGCGAAACGTTATGAGACACTTCCTATGGCGATTTCACTCCAAAGTGAGGCGGTGAAGTCGGTGTCAGTGCTGGATTGGTTGGGTGCGTGTCTTTCGCCTGTCGCAAGCGTTTCCCCAGATGCTGCGGGACGCACGCTCTATCAACTCAAAGGACCGACCGTCACCAATCCAGGCGCTCTAGTGCTTTCAGCGGATAATCCGCAAAACCTATCGAGCGTACAGGGAGCTTGTTTAGGCGAGATTAGGAATCTCCTCAAACGCCAAAACTTCACGCTGCCCACTTGGTCTGCTGCCGAATCCGTCGAATTCTACAAATACCTTCCGGGTTTCGAAAAACTCCTGGGAGGAATCGAATCCGTCATCTTATCCGCATCTCTAAAAAGGACTTGTGGAGTAAATGGAAATGCGGCCTGCTCGGAAGCCGACGTAACAAAAAGGTATCGAGGATGGGAAGCCGTGTACCGTCCGGCCGCAGACTCCGCGCCAGCAACGCCTGGAGTCCTGCCTGAACTCCTACGGATAACGCAGAATTTAAGATAAGCGATAAAGCCTGTTAGATAATGTTTAGTCCGCCACGGACGAGCTTATTCTTGAAGTTCACGCCCATTTGGATTTCGAAGAGCTCATAGAGCGCGATGATCGCTTCGCCCGCGAACTTCTGCCACGAATTCAAAACCATATTATTCAAAATGGATTCTATATCTTCTTTTCCACGGTTCGAGTGTTCTAGAAACTGGTGAATAAACTCATCTGCAACCGACAAAATAAGAGCGATCGGCTGAATTTTTCCTTGGCGCAGTCCGCTCGGGAATCCGCTGCCATCGAGGTACTCATGGTGTTGGAGAACAGCATGAACGACATCGATGGGTATGATCTTCGATCGTTTTAAAATTTCCGCGCCGAAAATCGGGTGAGTTTCATAGAGCTTCATTTGACCTTCGGTGAGTTTGTCGCGCTGGATTTTCAAAATATCTTTTGGGAAATCCCTTTTACCAATGTCATGGAAGAGACCTGCCATCGCGATCTTCCGGAGAGCAGTCGTAGAGGTCCAGTGAAGTTTTTTCGCTATCATCGTCGAGAGCATACTCACCGCCGACGAATGAGTATAGAAATCATCTGAAATCCCCTGGAGGGATTCGATGAGCGCTGACCCTTCATTAATCGTTCCCAGTACGAGGACTGTATTTTCAACGACGTGATTCGCAAGACGGAAATCGTCTTCCTTCAACTCACAATGAAAGAACTTTTTCTGAAGAATATCGAGGGTCACTCGTACGAGTCTCATCTTCTTCTGGAGCGGGATGTTCGACTGGGCGGCGGCCGCGATCACTTGCGCTTCAAAAGTGAGGTACTTATTGAAATCATCTGTCGTCAGATAGAGGTGGTGGATCCCTTTTTCTCGGAAGCTTTCAATTCGCTCCTGGCCGAGGTCCTCAGCACCGCGCGCAAGTTTTACGTAGTGATTCGAATGCTGGTTTTCCTGCTCATTTTTCAGGCGAATGTAGATGTCGAAGTCAACGGACTTCCCGCGTACAAAATCCTCGATCGGGATTTCGACGAATTCCTGAATTCCAGGGTCTGGCGGGTTAGCCGAGACGGGTGCTTTCACTGACGTACTACGTGCACTCATAATTCGGACCCATACGCACAAGTTAGGGTCACAACTGCTCTTCGGAGTAGGGCGAAAATAAATTGACTCTTTGCGCTATTTATACCTTAACTATTGTAACATATTGAAATAACTGTATTTTTTAGCTCAAAAAATGCTCAATTGTTAAGAAATTTAACAATTAGATGGGATCCAACCTCCGATTTCCGGTAGATTTTAGGACCCAAAGACGCGGTACAATTCAGTCATGAAAGAACCTAAGTGGAGAGAAAATCTGATCCTGATCTGTGAGAAGTGCGGTCACAAGATCAACCCCCCCGCGAACCCCACTGCCGAACTGAAAGACTGGCTCAAAAAGAAATTGGTCTCAAGCGGTCACTGGGGTCCCACTCGCGTCGTAACGACCAGCTGCCTAGACATCTGCCCCGAGAAACAAATCGCAATCGCATGGATCAGCGATCGAGTTGACCGGAAAGTTGAAATTGAAACGATCGACCCAAAGTCTCTCGATCGAGAGGCCTTACTGAAGAAGATCGTCCATAGATCGCCTTAGTCTCTATTTCACACCGTATTTTTGGATAATTTCCGAACAGCACCGTTCGATTAAGTCAAAACACGCCGCAAATCCTTCTTCTCCCCCGTACCAGGGATCGGGAACATCCTGTGAGCGCGGAAACAAGTCTACTGGCATTTCATCGAGAAAATTGACGATCTTTTTCCTTTGGGCCGCATCTGTGACGAACTCTTGCATCTCTTCGACAACGTCTGCGGCCATCGTATAAATGACGTCAAATTCCTTAAAGTCCGACGTCTTAAACCGTCGGGCAATGTGGCGAGAGATATCCACCCCCCGCTTCGCACAAATTTTCACGCTTCGCTCATCCGCAGGGCCGCCTTTGTGGTAGCGATTGGTTCCAGCCGATTCAATGATCCACGGTAGTTTCTTCGCCTGTGCCATTTTTAATAAAACGCCTTCGGCAATCGGTGAGCGACAGATATTTCCTAAGCAGACGAATATGATTTTCATAACTCTTGGATCTATCTTACCGATGGATCGTTTGTAAGCGAATGCTCACTTGCCTGCAGAGGCTCCCGAACGTTACGAATGGAACAGACGCATGGAACGCACACCGGTCAAAGTCCCGAAGGACTACTTCGAACTCGCTCAGAATTATCTCGCGAAGCGTATTCAGGAACTTGAAGTTCTGAATAACGCGATAGCGCAGTCGCGGTTCGATGAAATTCGTGCATTGAGCCACAAAACTAAAGGTACTGCGGCTTCCTATGGATTACGTCGCCTCGGAGAACTCGCAGCCGAGCTCGAACGTCATTCGAAAAACCACGACCTAGCCGGTGCCGGCGCGGTTTTTGGTCAAATTCGCTCCTACCTGAAGAGTGTGGAATTGAGTGCTGAATAACGGCAGAGGACCAGGGCGTCAAAAGACTGACAAACTCATTGGGCTTTCCTATCCGAAATCCTCTCTCTATATAATAGAGGCTACCTCGGAAGGAAGAAGCATTGGCCACTGCATCAAAATCCAGCACGAAAAAAAGCGCAACGCCTAGTGAGGGTGGAACTGCGCTCGTCATCGTTGAGTCACCGACGAAAGCAAAAACGATTCGTAAATTCCTCCCGAAATCCTTCATCGTTGAAGCCTCGGTAGGACACGTCCGAGACCTACCCCAGTCGGCGGCCGATATTCCGAAGGATCTGAAGGATCAGGAATGGACGAAGATCGGTGTGGACGTGGAGCATGATTTTGCTCCCCTCTATGTGGTCCCGAAGGGCAAATCAAAGGTCATCTCCGACCTCCGGCAAAAATTAAAAAACGTAGATGCGCTCTACCTCGCGACTGACGAAGACCGCGAAGGAGAAAGTATCTCATGGCACTTAGTCGAACTTCTCAAGCCGAAGGTTCCGATCAAGCGAATGGTTTTCCACGAGATCACAAAGAACGCGATCGAGAAGGCGCTTCATGAAACTCGCGAAATCGATTTCCGTTTAGTTCGCGCTCAAGAAACTCGCCGGATCCTGGACCGCCTAGTGGGATACACAGTATCGCCTCTCATCTGGAAAAAAATCGCGTTCGGACTTTCTGCAGGCCGCGTTCAGTCGTCGGCGCTCCGAATGATTGTCGATCGCGAACGCGAGCGAATCGCCTTCCGTAAAGCA
>CAYOJT010000098.1:2932-9773 GCA_964404365.1 uncultured Bacteriovoracaceae bacterium | reverse complement strand
TGCGGTTTCAGCAAGTGCTTTCTTACAATCCATCATCCCTGCGCCGGTTTTTTCACGCAGCTCTTTTACTAGGTTTGCTGTAATTTCCATAAATCGTTCCTTCGATCGGATTAGGTAGCTGGAGTTTCGGTTTCGGTAGATTCAGCTGCTTCGAGGTCAGCTTCGTCTGGACCGCGAAGATCGATGTCGCCTTCGAATTTCGAAACTTTCTTCTCGTTTGCTGCTTCTTTCTCTTCTTCGATCGCGATTTCTTGAGCGCGAAGTTTCTCTTGGAATACTTTCGCACCTTCGATGCAGGATTCAGAGATGAGGCGGGAGAAGAGGCGAACCGAGCGGATCGCATCGTCGTTACCTGGGATCACGTGAGTGATGCCGGATGGATCGCAGTTCGTGTCGACGACCGCGATCGTAGGAATTCCGAGGCGTTTCGCTTCTTGAACAGCGATGTGTTCTTTTTCGGTGTCGATGATGAAGATCGCGCCGGGAAGTTTCTTCATGTCTTCGATACCGCCGAGCGATTGTTTCAGCTTGGTGTATTCGCGATCGATCTTCGCTTGTTCTTTCTTCGGAACTTCTTTCCATTCTGGCGAGTTCTTCAGAGCTTCGAATTTTTTCAGGCGATCGATGGATGCTTTCACGGTTTGATAGTTCGTGAGCATTCCGCCGAGCCAGCGGTGGGTCACGTGGTGCATGCCAGCGCGCATTGCTTCTTCCATCACGACTTCTTTTGCTTGTTTCTTCGTACCGACGAAGAGAACTTTTTTACCTTCAGCAGCGATTTTCTGAGTGAAGGTGATCGCCGTTTTCGCCTTCTCAAGCGTCTTTTGGAGATCGATGATGTAAATTCCGTTACGTGCGCCGAACACGTAAGGCTTCATTTTTGGATTCCAGCGGCGGGTTTGGTGACCGAAGTGGACGCCTGCTTCAAGCAGTTCCTTCATCGTAATTTGTGGCATGGACAGTTGCTCCTTTAATCACACCCGAAGGTGTGAGCTTGTCGCACCCAAGGTGCGCAGTTATTAAAAGGCAGGAGAGAGAGGATCAGCGAAATCGTGGGAATTTGCTTTGAAGGCAAAAAAACGAATACGTTGTCTAACTTCCCCCGCGGTTTTTTCCTCCACTCGGCTCGAACCCTATCCAGATCGACTTCGGGAGAAGTCCGCATCCGGGAGGGCACCACGAGGTGCCAAGTGTGTGTTGTTTTTACAGACTTAGGGGTTTTATGAGGCAGCGACCCGAAGGGCAAGGGGAAACCTTCGTCATGCGCTGCGTTAGCTAAAATTTAGCGCTAGCAGCTAGCCCAAAGTTCTCGAGATTCGTCCAAGGGGTGAGCCAAACCCCCGGCGATTCGGTGGCTCCCGGCTTAGACTCTATAATAGAGGCGTCTTTTTTCGACTGGGTAAAAATCCCAAATCCATAGGACATACCGATCGTGGCGCCGCCGACCACATCATGGAGGTAGTGCTGATTATCGTTCATGCGGCTGTAAGCGACGAGGGCTGCCAGCGCATAAGCGGATGCGCCCCAGTACCATTCATGATTGAGGCCGACGATCGATGCGAATGCGAAGATGCTCGTCGAGTGGCCCGATGGAAAGGAGACCCGCTGATTTCCATTGTTAGGCCGAGGTTCACGGATCGTGTGTTTTAAAACTGTGGTCACCGCCACGGAGTGGAGACTCGCGCGAAGCATCTGGCTCGCGTTCTCGGGTTTTCCAAATGCCCACATTCCGAGGGCATACGCTCCGTTTGGAATCATCTGCCCACTCAGGTCTCCGATTTTTGAAAATTTTCCGAGGGGTTTATCTTCGATGGTTTCCGCTTGGGCGGGATCGGAGATGCTATCTTCTAAGAGGACGAGTGCGGTCGTGAGTGCCGCGCCTGAAATTAAAACGGTAGAAGCGGGTTTTGTTGTAACAGGTGAAACGAAATCATCACCGATTGAAGCGTTGGCGGCTGTAATCGATGCACAGGTTAGTGCAAGTGCAGCGAGGGTGATTATGTGGCGGCTCCGAATCAAAAGTTCCCCATCGCAGAAAGCGTATAGACGCGACCCAGATCAGGGAATCCGCTTCGGAATGCGATCTTCTCGTCAAACACGTTCTCGACCGCAAGTGAGAGAACTGTGTTTTCAGAGACTTTGATGCGTCCAGTGAGATCGAGATAATAATAGTGGCTCAGGGTCACTGGATTTCCAGACGTCTCGCTAAAGGCCTGGTAGCTTGTTGCAACTTTGAATGCTCCATCTATCCCCATTCGGTTGAGAGGGTCGTGGAGGTCAGCTTTCAAAACGCCTACCCATTCAGGGCTGTAAGGGAAGGGCAGACGCAGTTGATAAATATTTGAGCGCTGAAAGTTTACGCGAGTACCGAGATCGAGGGTCGGAAGGATGGTCCAATCCAACGTATGAATCGCGCCGAAGGTATACGCGTTTCCTTCGTTTGTGATTTGGAAATTGATGACCGTGGGTGCGGGTGGCGGGTCGACCATCGTCGTCTTCGTGTAACGAGCATGCTTGTAATCACGATAGAATCCTGTGAGCTGTGTTTTCAGATTTCCCGCTTTGTAGTCGACGCCCATTTCGACCGAGCGAATGTTTTCTGGCTGAAGCCCTGGGTTTGGAATCACAACAAGCGTCGTACCTGGACCTGCAGCGAAGCTCTGAGAGTAGTAGCGATCGAGGAGCGATGGGAAACGGTGGTGAAATCCCGCGCGGATAAATTGTCCGAATTCGCCCTGGTATTGGCCCTCGGAACCGTAATCCAAAACAAAGGGTGTTGAGTGCCGGACGCCGAAAGTCGTGATCGGGAAAAAGCCTTTTCGAGTGACGATATTTCCCGCCACTGTGGGTTCGATCGTGAATTCTCCGCCATCGCTTGTCGGCTTATGAAAAGTCTGAGTGAGCTGGAGGTTTGCAACCTGCTCCTGGGGGAGCTTTACAAAGTTCGAACGATCATAGGCGACGTTGCGAAGGCTGAGTCCAATTCGGGTATCGTTTAATGTAGTGACCGATTCAAAACCGAGTTGATGAACATGTGCGATGTATTTCGAACTAGTGGGAGGATCCTCGTTATGAAGCAGAGTAAAGTCGTGGAAGAGTGATCCTTTGAAATTCGCCTTGATCCCTGCAGAATTCGGAATCCGTTGATCCAGCTGCAAGACCGGAACGATCCGAAGCGTTTCTTGGATCGCAGTTAAAGACCCGGAACGCTCCGACTGAAATCCCGCCACGCGGTTGTCGGCGAAAATGAGGTGTGAAGTGACTCGCGTGTCTCCATCCTCATAGGGGATCGCACTTAAAGTAAAAGCCGGCCCAATGAAGTCATCTTTATCAATTTCATTGAAAACATTTTTCAGGCCGTGAACGCCGTTGATCGAACCCGTCACGCCGAGGTTGAAAGCGTACTTTTTCGAAGACTGAGCGTAAGAAAACTGTTGGAGATGGCGTGTGGAGTGAAGCGCAGTCCAGCGTTTTGATTCTGTGCCGACCATTTCCTGAGTCCAAAGACGGAGTGTGAGTGATCCACTCACTCCACGTGGATCGTAGGCGCCTAAGCTTGGGCCGATTTGATAACTGTATCCGCTCCAAAAATACTGAGGGAAGGTCGAGAGGTCGGCTCCCCCGCCTTGGGCGCCGTTCACTGGTATTCCAAGAACGTTCACGTCCGTTTCTTCGGATCCTTTTCCCGTTCCTAAAAAACCGACTTGAGCGCCAGGCTTTAAGTTCGTGTTGAAGTGAAAGGGCAAATCATTTTGAAGTTCTTTTGCGATATTCCCGGTTGAAGTTTTCGCTTTGGTTTCGCCTTGGAAGGCAGAAACGATAGGGTCGAATTTTAGTGCCTCGGCTGGAGTTCCTTCAGCGATCACTTCATCCAAAGTGACGGTTTTGACGCCGTTTGTGGAAACGGGTTTTGAGGTCGGCTCTGGTGGTGGGGTTTCAGCTTCTGCGAAAGAGGGGGTTGAGATCAGAAGGATGAGTGCTGGGTTAAGGCGTCTGAGTAGATGCGAGAGGGCGGACATGATGAAGGTCGAGCTCCGAATTTTCTTAGGGGAGATCAGGGTTTAGGCCTTTCGCTCGGACCAGTCAATGGATAGGCTAGGAAAATCAAGATGGCCAAACGATGGATTCGACTCATCACGAAGTCATGGGGTATCGCTCTATTATTATGCAGCGCAATTAACCCTGCCCTCGCATCTATCCCGGAGAAACCCGCCGGCGGAGTTTTTGATGAGGGTCAGTTCCTCTCATTAAAAACTACTCATACGATCGAGCGGATCATTGCTGAGCATCAAAAGCTCACACAAGAAACCATTCTATTCGCGATTTGGAAGGAAACCCCCGCAGGAGGCCTAGAGTCAGCAACGCGTGACGCGTTTCAGGAGTGGAAACGCACCACCCCAAAACCGACGAATGCGATTTTGGTTGGGGTGGATACAAAGGAAGGCAGTTTCGAAATTCAGGTCGGACTTGGACTTGAGCAGGTTTTGAATCATGACGAGATTGAGCGCATCCGAAAAAAATATTTTTTTCCCGAGTTTCGTGAAGGCGCGATTGATCGACCCTTCTATCTGAGTCTCTTAGAAATCTTAAAAACTCTGGAGAGCCCGCTTGTTGAAAATGGGCGAGCTCAAGCGTGGATACAAGAGTCGGGCTTCCCGGGATCCTTCACTCCCGTGTCGGTTCGCCAGGCAGGAAATTCGTGGTGGATTTGGATCCTGCTTGGGCTGATCGGAATGGGCGGCGTATTTTTCGTGATCTTGGAGAAAGAGGCCCATTACACGGCCACGGGCTGGAGCCATGTTCGCCGCTTTCCGTTCCTAAAACGGCTTTTGGGTCGCAGGAAAAAAGTGGGCGCGGGTCTAATCACGGGGGGAGGGGTCAGTGGTCGCTGGTAAATCCTCACCCATTCTAAAGGCACTTCAGTTCGTTCAAAAAAGAACGACCGGAGAAGTTCGGGTTCACGTTGTGAAAAACCCATTTGAAAAAGACGCGATGGGTTCCGCGCTTGAGGTCTTCGATGAATACGCGATGACGCGGACCACAGATCGAAATGGGATTTTAATCTACCTGAATCTAAAGACGCGCTGCTTTTCCGTTATCGCAGATGAGGGGATTCACCGCGCGGTGGGACAACGCTACTGGGATGAGCTTGCGCGAAATATGCGTGAGGATCTTTTATCGACTCAGTTTGAAAACGCGGTCTCACTCACGATTTTTACGCTCGCCTTCACTCTCGAAAAATATTTTCCAAAAGGGTCCCCATGAGTTCTCCGTTCACTCGGTACGAGAAGTTTGTCATCGGCGTTTTAGCCTTTCTTCAATTTACGATCGTTGTGGATTTCATGATCATGGCTCCGCTTGGGCCGATATTGATTCCTTCGCTTTCGATTACGCCTGCTCAGTTTGGTCTCGTAGTCTCGGCTTACGCTTTCAGTGCGGGCGCATCAGGACTTCTGTCGGCAGGGTTCGCGGATCGATTTGATCGGAAGCGGATGCTTCTTTTTTTCTACGCAGGTTTTGTGATCGGTACTCTCTTCTGTGCGATCGCGCCGACTTATCCGCTTCTGCTACTCGCTCGAATGTTTACGGGAGTCTTCGGGGGGGTATTAGGATCGATCGTTTACGCGATCACGACTGATATCTTCGCGATGAAAGTTCGCGGGCGAGTGATGGGCGTCGTTCAGAGTTCATTTGCGGCAAGCCAGGTGATGGGAATTCCACTTGGACTTTACCTCTCGAATAAGTGGGGATGGCACGCTCCCTTTCTCATGATCGTCGGTGTGAGTTCAGTCGTCGGAGTATTGATTGCGATTTACATGAGGCCTGTGAATGCGCATTTAGGTCTCCATCCCGATCGAAATCCGATTCATCACCTTTGGGCAACGATCATCAACCCACGTCATGCTCAGGCATTTATGGCGACCGGGCTTCTGGTGATGGGTGGATTTATGCTGATGCCTTTTGCGAGTGTGTTTAATGTAAATAACGTGGGAATTCCGTACGATGATTTGCCATGGGTATTTATGGTGACCGGTGGATTTTCGATTTTTACGGGACCCTGGATTGGTCGCCTGGCCGATCAGCTCGGTAAGTACAAGGTGTTTTTCGTAGGCTCGACTCTCACGATGATTATGGTTTTCTTCTATACCCACCTCGGACCGTCGCCGATTTGGCTTCTGATGTTCGTGAATATTCTCCTTTTCATGGGTGTTTCGACACGCATCATTTCCGCAAGCGCACTCACGAGCGCGGTTCCAGCTCCCGCGGATCGCGGGGCGTTTATGTCGATCAGTTCCTCCATTCAACAGATTGCGGGGGGGATGGGTTCTGCCGTCGCAGGATGGATCGTGGTCCAAGAACCTAGTGGAAAGATCGATCATTACGATATCTTGGGTTTTGTAGTCATTGGCGCGATGGTTTTTGCTATCGTCCTCATGAAGTGGATCGACCGTATGGTTTCAAACACAGTCGCCTATTAGGCTTACAAGCGCCAATTTTCTGCCGAATCTAGGTATTCTCCTGACTTTTAAGAGCTCATTTAAGCGCGTTATCGGTTTCTCCGAAAAGCATTCTGGAGAGGTGTGTGCTCGTGAAAACTCTACTCATCGTTCGTGTCGGCTTAGTTCTAGGTTTGTCGCTCATCTTCGTGAGCGGAAGCTCCGCTGATCTTCTGGATCGAATCCATCGCCAGGAGAAGGTGGTCTCAGAACTTGAGAGCGAAGTTCAGGCGCTCGAACGCGATAATTCTAAGATCAGCGCGGACAAATCCGGAGATAAAGCAGACCTCTCTGAAAAAATCGCTCAAAAATATCGAGACCTTGAAGAGGCTAAAACGCTTCTT
>CAYOJT010000098.1:0-2922 GCA_964404365.1 uncultured Bacteriovoracaceae bacterium | reverse complement strand
TCTCGTCCACTTGAAGCGTATAACTCGTTTCTAATTTCTTATTGGGATCCGCGGGATCGCTCTGTAACACGACTCGATAAAAAAATCGATCGCGACGAAAAAACAGTGAAGAAGCTCGAGGGCGAAAAGCAGAAAAAAATCGATGAAATTCGAAACCTCCTCGAGGGAAATAATGACCAGAGCGGAAAGGATAAAAAGGCCCTTTCCGACGATGAAAAGAAGGAAAAAATCGAAGCGCTCCAGACAGAGCTTCGAGATATTCAGACAGATATCGATGGCTTGAATGACCGCGCGGACCGCAAGTTTAAAAGAGTTCAAAAAAATATCGGCCCAACACCAACACCTACGCCGATTCCGAGCGCTTCGCCTTCCACTGAAGTGAAGTGTGGCGATGTACTGCCAGATGGAAAAATCAGTCTCGTTGGGTGTGTAAATTTTAAGAAAGATCAAGATGAGTTTATTCCGCCGCCGGTAGATCCCGTAGTCGAGGATTTGCCTGCGATCTTAGAAAAGAAGCGCGAGCTTGAGGAGTGTTGGAGAGACGCGAAAGCCACTGAAATGCCAACCGTAAAACTCATGGCCCCGCCCTTTCCAGCCGGGAAAGACGAACTGAACGACGAGCAGAAGCTCGCGTTTACAACTCAGATCCAAAAAGCGTCGGATGACTTCATATCGAAGTACTTGGATAAGGGGCTTGAGGTTCGGATCGGTCGTATCGAAACGAAAGCCGGAGCTTCACAAATTCCTGGGAAGGATAATGAGGGACTTGCGCGGTCTCGTGGAAATAAAGTGAGTTCCTATGTCTTCGATGCGCTGGGCTTTGAAACTCTCCAGGTTCGTCGGAAGGGACAGGACGCTACGAAAAACATTATGGGTGCAACTCGATTTTCTCCAGGCGTGAAACGCGATGTGAGTTCCGAGGTTGCGGGTCCGAAGTGGTCGGATAAAGCCATGAAGGATTATTTCAAGGAGAAGGACCCTTACGGCGTCGCGACGGATGAAGAAATCGCTCAGCGTGCGAAAGAACTGGCTGAGATGGGACGCCCCTACACCGAAAAAGACTTGAAGAACTGTTGCTCGAAACCGCGCTACCGACTTCTCTACTATCCGTTTCAGTATAATGAGGTGACGCTTTATCCGACGATCTTTGATCCGAATCGTGAGGAGTGTAAGGCGAAGGTTCGTGAATCTAAGACGGCTGTGAGTGATCGAGTTGAGAAGGGCCCGACCGAAACCGGGGGTGGAGTTCCGAAGATTAACGATGGAAACCATCCGTGTACGGATGAAGAGAAGATCACGGGACTCTGCGACCCATCTCAAAATGCGAACTAAGCAGTTTCGATCACCAGAGAAAATGAACGTTTATCGTGGAAGTCTGCTTCTTTGCCCATGTGTTTTAGGGCAAGGTGGGATTTCTCGCCATCTTCAAACTCCAAAACCGCACTGAGGCCGAAGTGGAGAGCGCGGGTAGCGCGCGTATTTCCAAAGGGAAACCTTGCGCGAATTACGGTTTCTTCCCCTTCATTTGAACTTTCAATTTCCGGGGCGAATTCAGGTTTCCAGTTTTGATTTCTTTTCCGATATCCGTGAAATGCGTAAAGGTTCCATCGGCCGTCCGGAGCCAAATTAAATTCCCAGTAAGGCTCGCCCGTTCGATCCGAGAAACACCAAAACGCCTCGAAGCAGGTGCTCTCCCAGAGGCCATCAGCTCTTTCCGCGGCTGTTTGTAATTCTGAAAATTTGGGTGGAAGACCCTTTAGCTTCTTCGCGCTTCCTATTCTGAATTCGAGTTCGATGTACTCTTCGTTTAATCGGGCGTCAGCCAGAATTTGCGGCGTCGAGTTTTTACTTGGGCTAAAAGGCGTGAGTGTTTGCATTCACCTCTGAGGCTATCACTTCACTTCAGTAGATTCAAAGCGCTTAGCCGGAGCTTCTCCGCTTCGAACGACGGCATCACGGGAGATGTCTTTTGATTCGCCGTCGTTTTCAACGTAGCCCTCGGCTTTAGCGGCTGCGATCAGTTCTTCGGTCGTCATGTCGTCGTAGTCTTCACCGTTTTTTCCGATCCTGACCTGGGCCGTAGCTTCGTCATCGACCACGCAGAACTTCGAGCGCGTCGAGCATTTCTTTCCGTGTACATAATCGTAGAGGGCTTCTGTTTGTTTTTTGAGTTTATGTTTAATCAGCCACCAGTAGACAGCTCGTCCAACTGCGTCTGGCTTTCCATGAGCGTACTTCGTCATGTTTTTCATGGCCTCATCTACGGAGTGGCCCATGTAAGCCATTTCATAATATGCGGCCAGACGCCCCGTTCGATGGCATCCACAATCACATCGAAATGCGATTTTTCGTCCATCCCGACGCGCATCTTTTACGTATTTATCGAATTTAGCCAAGAACTCTTTAGAGAGCGGCGAATCCTTCACGCTTTGATTGAAGTTCTGAACCGTGATCGTTTTATCGCATCGGCGTTTGTAGTTTTTATTTTCTGGACGTTGCCAGATTTCAGATTTCGGATCGTTGTATTTCTTTTCATCGCTTCCGAATTTGTCGCTGAGGACCCAGATTTCTGAAATTGCCTGGTCGGGATGGCCTTCTGGTCCGCACACCATGTCGTCGAATTCTGCGGCCGAGAGCGGGCGCCCAGTGCGGAAGATTCCGAAATTAGGATTCACGTTCTCGCCAGGAGCGGTTTTAGCGACCTGCGATTTTCCCTCGGGGGGATCGATGGGGTGAAGGTTTTTCGCGAAGGCACTGTTTGTCGCAAATGAAAGAAGCGAAAGAATCGTCGCCTGAAAGACTAAGGATCGCATTTTTGAACCCCTTTTCGAACTCTCGTCAATTATGTAGGCAGTCACACCACTCTAAAATGAGTCAACTTCGACACACATAAATTAATTTAGAAAAAGTACTGTAAACCAA
>CAYOJT010000097.1:0-9787 GCA_964404365.1 uncultured Bacteriovoracaceae bacterium | reverse complement strand
CTGCGAGTTCCTTCTCAGCTTCAAGAGCCTTCCAAGGCGCCTCTCGGTCGGAATCCTTGATCCGCTCTCCTTCCTCATCTTTTTCAGATAAGAACGCTCCCCGCTCACGATCCCAATAGAGATTCGGCATATTCGGAGAACGTTGAGAGAGTTCGGGAAAATCCAGAATGATCACATGAGGGAATTCTAGCCCTTTTGAGCCGTGGATGGTGAGAACGCGAAGCTGACCTTCGGTTCGAGGCGGCGGCACTCCCTTTTCTCGTCGATTTTCCTCACAAGCCTGACCGATTTCCTGCGCCACCCGTTGGAAATCAAATCCACGCTCGGAGAGTTCTTCACACCGATGCCAAAGCGCAAGAATCGTCGAACCCATTTCGATCTCAATTTCTGGAATACGAAGGAGTTCGAGAAGGACTTCACCGGGTCGCACGCGACCAATCTGAGTGTAGAGCGCCTTCAAAGCCCGAGAGAGCGCTCGGTCCAGAGCTAAAAATTCAAACCAAGGATCTAAGCCCGCTTTTTTCCATCTATCGATCTCAAGATCGCTCACCCCAATCCAGGGAGCGCGAAGCGCTGCCACGAGCGAAAGCTCATTTCCGGGATTTGCCCAAGCTTTTAAAAGTGCCGCAAGCTCTCGTGCGCGTGGGTCACTCCAAAGGAGCCCTCCGCTTTCAATCGCAATCGGGATCCCTCCTTGAATCAGAGCCTTCAACCAGCGCTCAGGAGTCCCCCGAATTTTACGCATCAAAAGCGCCATGTCGGAGAGCTTTACTCCTCGATCCATTTCCGAGCGGATAAATCGCACTAAATCAGTCGGTCCATAAACCGTTACCGAAAGTACCGACTCCATTTCGGGATGATTCTCTTTTGAGGGAATGAGCGCCTGGTATTCCATTTCGGACGCCTTGAAAGCGGGCTCACAGACGGCATTACAAAACTCAAGAACCCCCGGAACCGATCGATAGTTTTTCGATAAGGTCGCTCGAACCGGTAGCTTCGAACAAAAGTCCTGAAAAACAGAAACGTCCGCATCGCGAAAGCGATAGATCGACTGTTTCGGGTCACCCACCACACAAAGATTAGTGAACCCAGGCTTCACGAAACGATCGAGGATTCGGGCCTGTACGGGGTTCGTATCCTGAAACTCATCTACCATCACAAGATCAAAACGCTCTTGATAATCCTTACGAACGTATTCGAACTCGAGCGCACGATCCGCCCCATGCTCAAGATCATTGTAATCTACGCGACCCAGTCGCCGCTTCAATCGGTCATAGCGATCAAGCGCGAATATCGAAAGTGTGCGAAGATCAGGCGATCCCTCCAGACGATCGAGAACGCCCATTCCGACTAAGTTTCTCACCCGAGTCAGAAGCCCGACCAGCGATTCTCGCCCCTCACGCTCCATCATTCGATCAAGCGCAGCCGAAATCTCCTCAGGAAGCTCCTCGAACCAAAACGCATCCAGGGCCCGCTCCCAAACGGAAGCGGCTTCTGACTCCCCTAAAATTTCCTCGTCGCCATCGAACCCAGCTTCTCGCGCGTATTCGCGAATAATCGTAGAACAAAGGCCGTGAATCGTCGTCACCCAATGACCCATGAGTGGCTTATTCAATACTTCAAGCGTGAGGGAAGTGAGCTTAGCGCGAAGATCCGTAGCACTTTTTTCGGTGAATGAAACCGCAGCAAATCGCGCCTCAGGATTTCGGCTCAAGAGCGCACGAACCTTTTGAGTGAGCGTAAAAGTTTTCCCAGAACCTGCACCCGCAAGTACGGCGATCCCTCGACCCCAGGTATCGACCACCAATTGCTGCTCCTGAGTGAGTTCGACCTTACTCATTGGATTCCCCCTCTGAGGCATCCATAAATCGCCGCTGTCCGCACACGTCCCGTACAAAACAACTCGCGCACTCTTCGTAAGGGGCCGAAGGTTTCAGCATCTTCGGTTTGACGTACACTTCACCGCCTAAATATTTTTCCACGTGTGTTTCGATGTGTTCATGAAGCTTCGCAAGCGCATCCGCCATAGGAATATCGATGACCGAATCCTTCGATTTCGACTGAGAGATCTTTCCCGGATCTTTTCCGACTGCGGATTTCGGATACAATCCCCTCGCTCGCGAATTCTTCTTCGTAAGCTGAATAAATTGAAGCGCGAGAGGAGGCTTTCCAAAATGGTTTTGGGCCGCGAACGCATAAATCGGAAGCTGGAGGCGGTATCCGTGCTCCAGCATATCGACCGCTACTGGCGCGTTTGAGCCCGATTTATAATCAATGAGCACAAGTCCATCCGCATGCTCGTCGATTCGATCTGGAATCCCAATGATATCGACTTTTCCGTTCGAATATTTCAGTTTTGGGTTCTCAAGCGCGATCGTTTTCACCTGAGCATTCTGAAAATATTTGGTTTCAGCATCACAAAACGACTCCAAAATCGGTGTGAGCGCGCGTTTTGCAAACCGCGTGAGTCGCTGGCTTTGAAATAGCCCCTTGGGCCGCTTTTCATTCCAAGCGAGATCGAGGGCCTCTTCGGGCCTGATTTTAAATGTCCCGTCATCATTCCGATTCTCGACCAGAATCTTAACCGCCGCGTGGAGAAGCGTTCCTCGTGCATCCGCTCGAATTTCGCGGTCACTGGATTTTGATTCATTGAGCTTCCAGCGCCCTAGCGCAAGCCCCATGAATTCACAGCGACTAAACGCCTCGATGTCCGAGGCTCGAATTTCTTTCTGCTCCAGAGGCGGTAATTTGATCGATCGCTCAGGAAACGTCGTAGGCGCAAGAAAGCTTCTCCTCCACCGCGGAAGAGCGCCCATCGTTTTCTTTAAGCTGCTCTTCGAACCCACCTCGTTTTCTCGTTCGGTTTCGAAACCCAGCTCCTTTAAAAGCGCATCAATCGTCTCGCGCTCCGATCCGTTCCAATCGTAGGTTGCATCTAAAAAGAGGACTTCTTCTGCGTGGCCGAGCCAATTTTTTAAGACCTGCATTCGAGTTTCGGATTCTTGGCGACTGGATTTGATCGAAAATGACCCCGCAAGAATCTCGCGCTCACGATCCGATAGATAATAATCCCCGCCTAGATTTAATGCGGAATACGACGCAGGAAGCGCCAAACACCAAAGGCGCTCAGGATAGGATAAAGGAGTCTGACCAAGCCTAAAAAGCTCGAGCCCTCCCTTCCATTGAACCCGATCAAACGGCGGCGTCGCATCTTCTAAGCGTGAGCGAAGGCGATCGAGCCAATACAAGACTGGCGCCTTCTTTCCGACTTCGCCAATCACTGTGAGATCGAGAACGAAACGCTCCCAGGTTTCTTTAAAAAACTCAGTCACCCAAGTTTCAACTTGGGGGTTAAGCTGCAGGATCTCAAAATGCTTCTCTGCGACCTGATTCACACGCATTTTTCCGCTAAACTCGTCGCTCAGGCCCTTTAAAACGGGATAGAATCCATCCAAGGCACCGA
Source organism: uncultured Bacteriovoracaceae bacterium (assembly GCA_964404365.1). Lineage (GTDB taxonomy): Bacteria > Bdellovibrionota > UBA1018 > UBA1018 > UBA1018 > JACMQW01. The sequence continues at coordinate 6,324 of CAYOJT010000097.1, read as the reverse complement.
CGTTGTAACTCTCTAATCCGTCCCGAACACCCAGATCCAAAATCTGCTGATGCAGGTAACGCTTTTTACGGAGATCCTATGAGAGTACACTCGTCAATCGCACCCAAGACGAATTCAAAAGAGAAACGACTGTTTCTTGAGAAAAACGGCGGGATACGACGTCGAGCGGAAGGAGGGCATTTTTAATGGCCTCTTCCCATTTCAAACGAGTCGGATCGCGTGGATCTTTCATTTCGATCCCGCGCTCCGTGAGCGCGCGCTTCAAAGAGCGGCGAATGACGGGAATATCCGGCATCAATACGCCATTTTCGGAAAGTCGACCCGCGCGCGCTTCCACTTCTAAACGGTCACAGAGCGATTCGACGGCATCATCCACCGTGTGCCACTCTTCCCAAGACCAGTTCGTGGGAAGTGCTCCCTCGTCTTTCAATACCTCATTCAAGAGAACGCGCTCGACTTCGACTCGCGCCTTCAGCGCGTCCCACAATCCTTCCGCGCGGCTCTCGCCCGGGCCGGATCCTAAAACGATAATTTTGGACGGAAATTCGATTTCGACCTCACTACTCGCAAGAACCGCCGAAGCCGCAAGCATGAATCTCGGCTGATCCCAGGCCTGATTCTTTTGAAGCCACTCTTCGTAATCGATAATAAAGAGGGAAAGCTCTTCGCGAAGTGGATTTTGGATTCCAGCCTGAGCGAGACGCTCCATTTGGGCATCTCGCTCGGGAACGTTCGAGTAGGTCATGCGCGCGGATTGTACCGCGCGATCGAGCTTCTTAAAGAAACCACGCTGGCGCTTCAAACGCCGAAAACTTGGCATACGCTCTAAGCGCTCAGGATCCGATAGTAACTTTCGAAGCACTTCCTGGCGGGTTGAGGGAGAAAGAATTTGGGAATCTTGAACCAATGGGCCCAAAATGTGACGACAAAAACCGGAAACATCCTGAATCGATTTTGAGGTAAACCCCGTTCCGCGGGAAAGAAACGCATCTTTCACCTCTTCGCGCGAAACCCCACCCTCAGTAACAATCCATGCACTCGGAGTTAAGCCACCAATCTCACGCGACCAGTCGGTGAATCGATCTTTAAGTCTCGTGCTGATGCGCACGCATCGCCTCCTGGTAGGCGTTTTCGAAAATCTGAAGACCCTGTCCAGGTGCGTTTGCACGCTGAGGACTTGTCGTCCACTCCGGATGCGACGTCCATCGAACGAAGGACTCCGGATGTGCCATCATCCCTAAAATGCGACCGGAAGGATCACAAATTCCAGCTAATCCTTCATCCGACTCGGTCGGGTTCACTTCGTACTTCAAACAGTTCATCTCGCGGCGAGAAAGTTTGACGAGCGTCTCCGTTCTACGATTCGGATGAATGACGATACGGGCAGCGCTATGACGAATGGGGAGGTCAATGACCCCAAGACCCTTTAACCAAACGCAGGTGTTTCCGTGAGGCGCAATTTTCACCCACTGCTGAAGCGTACGACCATGTGGATTATGCGTAATCGAAATGTCTTTCCCGAAGACGCCCATGCGGATGAGCGCCTGAAACCCGCTTGCGATCCCAATGACGAGTCCACCGCGAGACGCGTAATTTAAGAAAGTCCAGCCGAGCTGATACTTAAGCTTCAGGCTCAGGAGCTTTCCGCTTCCGAGATAATCGGAGTAGGACGACCCACCCGGAATCGCGATCGCTGCATAATCGGGATAAAGATCCTGTTCGCGCACACCATCGAAAATCAGATCATCGAGATGTCGAAGATGAACCTCAAAGCCCGCCGTCGCAAATGCCTGCGCTGTTTCAATCTCACAATGAATTCCTTCGTCTTTCAAAACTAAGACGCGAGGGCGTTTCACGTCGGTCATTCCCAGTACCCCTCTTTTTTCCAAGCCTGACGAATCACTTTTGTCTCGATGACCAGAATCGGATTGTCGTTTTTCTTGACCTGAAGAACTCCCGATGCGGTCACCACACCCAGTTTCGCGAAGGGAACCTGAAGCTGCGAAAGTTCCGCTTCAAGCACGGGGATATCGAGTTCCGGAATGGTCACAATAAAATTGTGAAATCCCTCACCCAGCAGGAATTCCCACTCCATCGTTCGCGATAAACCATCCGGGAAGGAAATCAGCGCGCCAAAACCGCGCGAAAGCAGGCACTCGGAAACAGAAACTAAAAGCCCGCCATCCGAGATGTCGTGGATGGATCGCAGTTTCTTCTGTTCTTTACCCATGAATCCGCCGAGCCACGAATAGAGGCGTCGAGCAGAATCCCAATCCGGTTCAGCGCTCGCTGCATCGCTCGGCTGACCCATCACTTCAGACAGAAGCGAACCGACCGCCCCAAACTGCGCAGGACCTAAGAGATAAATCACATCACCTGGGCTCTTAAACTCGCCGCTTTTAATTCCCCCCAGTTTTCCGACTTTCGCAGTCGCCTGGGCGACGAAATGAAAGCGCGACTGAGTCCCTGATGTCGTGCGCTCCACCCCTGAAACAATTGGAACCTGAAGCTCTTTCGCTGCGCGGGACGCTCCAAAGCAGGAACGAACCAGTATTCCATTGAGCGCTGGATCTTCCAAATCCTGATCGCGGAACGAAATCTGATAATTCAATGCGAACAAATCGCTTTCCTTACCGTAATCCGCGCCTAAGGAAAGCGCATTTCTCACCGCTTCGTCGACAGCCATTTCGCCCATGCGGTACGGGTCTACGTTCAGGAGGCGAGATTGAATTCCGGTTGCCACAACTAGTGCGACGTTGAGAGGAGCTTTCGGCTTCAATGCCGCCCCATCGTTTGGTCCGACATGAATCGTATCTGGACCAGCCGAAACAAATTGAAGCGGTTTCAGCGCGGTCGTTCCCTGAACCTCGTGATCCATGTTTCGAATCAGCCACTCACGCGAACAGGCGTTCGGATGGGACAATAGTCGAAGGAGAACTTCAACACCCTCTTTTGAGAAATCACCGTATTCGCGATTTCGGACAGGCTTCGGACCTCCCCAAACGGCTTCGCGTTTTCCCACAGTCGCGCCATTTTTCAAAAAGCCCAGATCGAGATCGACGATCGTTTCGCGCTCGGAACGAACGCGAAGGCGTCCGGTCTTCTGAATTTCACCGACCCAGCGAATCAGTATTCCACGTCGCTCAGCCAACCACTGCACTTGAGGCCGTTTTTCAGCCGGAATGACCGCGATTAGTCGTTCAAGCGACTCGGATCCCAAGATTTCAAGCGCGCGAAGTCCAGGCTGCTTCAGATCGACCTGATCGAGATCGGCTTCCACACCACCAAATTCCACACCGACACTGTAGAGTGCGCCGGAGAGACCCGCCTCGCCGCAGGGAACAAAGAGTCGCGTGAGCCCAAGCTCACGGCATTCAACGAGAAAATCTAAGAGACGCTTCTCTAGAGTTGTATCAGCGATTTGAACACCCGGAGATCCCACGATTCCGTCTTTTCCGGTTTTGGACCCTAACAGCGCGAGTAAATCGCCCGCATGCGCTTCTCGAGATTCAGCCAATATCCCATGAGTCACTTTGGGTAAAATCGAGAGTGCAGAAAAATGGATGACGGGCGTAATGCCTTCATTTGAATCGACTTCGAGTGCGCCGCCCACAACCGGAACACCGAGATAGGATCCACCCGCAGAAATTCCCTGCTTCACTCCATCTAAAATCCTACGAGGATTCAAGTGATCAGAAACGCCAGGTTTCATGCTATTTAAATCGGAAGTGAAAATGACATCGGTCATGAGGATGGGTTTTGCACCATGTCCAGCGCAGGCTGAACGGAGGGTAGCTTCGCTCGCGCCCGTCATCGAGCCGTGAAACGCATCAGATGCCACTGATCTCGCTTCAATCTGTGCATCAAACGCAATGCCATCTTCCTCATCAAAGGAGACGATTCCCGCCCCCTTCGAGTCGGGTCCAGAGATGAGCCAGGACCGCGGAACTTCGCGATTCACCTGAAGAAAGGTGGAATCCTTCAGATTCAATACCTCAGGTGGAATCGGCGTATTCGCGTGATCAAAGTCTTCAGAAGCCGAGCGATATTCAAAACCACTATTCAGAAGTTTCTCCGCACGCGAGGTTGACCAAATTTTCGAGAGCACCTCAAGCTCCGCATCACTCATGTCGCGATTTTCGACCTGAGAAAAACGAGTTTGAATGGTTTCTGTTTCGGCAAGCGTGAGAGAGATTCCACGCTTCTTCGCAAACGACCGAATTTCACCCGGAGAGAGTGATGCAATCGGGAGCCATTCAATCGGCGTATGAAAACGGGGAACAGGAGCTTTGGGCATCTCACGCTTCACGCGTTCGGGATGGAAACGCTCCGAGTTAAGAATTTCTTTTTCAGTAATGAGGGTCCAGCTCTCAAGGAGCTCGTTAGCGAAATACTCGCGCGCGATTCCCGCTAAATGCTCTTCCGTCAGGTGTGGACCTTCCAGGATTAACATGGATCCCGAACAGACTCGGTAATCCGTCATTTTTCGTTTTAAGACCGCATCTAATGACTCAACGAGGGTCCGAGCAGCGTGATCCGTCACTCCGAGCCTGTAACGTTTTTCGATGACAAAGAATCGACCCGGACGATTCGGCGCCGTCTCAAGAAGATCTTCGATCCCGCCTTTTTTTCCTGCTGCAGAAGGAATGAGGTTTCCGGTGAAGAGCCAATGAAGCACAGGATCCCAGAGCACTTCGCTTGCGGCATAAATCATTTCTTCACGCGCAAGCGGAACATCTAACCAGAACACATCAATCGCTCGCGCCCATCGCACGAGTTTTCTTAGGTGCGGATCGGTCATCTCCATTCGACGAAGGAGCGGAGATGAAATAGGATCCGTGAGTTCAGGTTTAAGTGCGACTTCTAAGCGAGCGAACATTTGGTTTCTTTTAGCCCCATATTATAGAGAACGAATTTCGTGGCTCTTCAAACTATACACGCACCCCGAAATTAGAAAACAGTGAAGAGATCAGCAGCTTAACGCGTTGCGCACGGAATAATTATGATCTCGGGATGGGCTTTTCCGGCGTTTCAGGCAATAGCGGCCCGCCCCCCGCTTGCCCCCTGAAATCCGACTCGTTATGATTTTCCCAAGCTGTACCTAAGGAGTGAAAGGACTCTCGCCCCTATGTCTGCGAACAAAGAAAATAGCCCTGTTACTGGTGTCATCCTCGAATCCGATGTTGTGATCGATTTCGGAAAATACGAAGGCAAAACCGTCGAACAACTCGCCGAACTCGACCCTGCATTCTATGAGCGTCTAGCGAATGAAAAAGAATCCGGGATTTTCGCCATTCGCCGCCACCGCGACAAAACATTCCGACTGTACTTGAATCCACTGTCGCAGATGGATCATTGATCTCCGGACTCAACCCATTCTGTCAGATTTAGACCAGACTATGAGCGTCTGAAGCGCGACTTTTGCGACCAGTTTTGAATTAATTCGCCGCCGACATCGCCTTCAACTTGAATCCGACCGTCCTAAACGATCCCTTGAAGCGCGATTTTGAATTTTCATTGCCTACACCGGTTTACCCTCAGCTCGATCGCGGCCGTCTTACACGGTCACTTGAATGCAGATATTTATGATGTACCGAACAGAGGGTCGTCAGATTCTCGAGCGTGTTCTCTCCCCCTTTACCCACAGGTTTGACGTGATGGATTTCAAGCCATCGAGTTTGATTGCAGCGCACGCCTGCCGAATTCACGTGCATACAGCGCCTTTGGTCCCGGAAATTCACCTGGTGCTTGAGTCGGACTGGGATCGGTTCGCGATGGGTGATCATTCTACGTTGGAGAGCCTCTCGCTTACGCTCTACCTGCAAATCCCCCGACTGTTTTCGCGAATGACCTGCCTCTGCTCCTAAATCCCGGCGCCCAGCCCGCAGAATCTCCCCTTCAGCAGTCTTCTTCGAAGGAGCCACTTTCTCCTGAGAAAAGCGCTCACTCTTTTTAGCCTGTATCGATACAGGCTTTTCGAGCGATTGAGTCGGTTTTCCCTTAACGCGATGGCGTTTTGCTTTTTCAAGCGGGTCATGGCGCTTCAAATATTCACCCGCTAGATCCTGGATCACCTCTTCTAAAGTCACGGACCGGCGTTTGGACTGAGAGAGGAGGTCCTGAATACGGCGCAACTTCAATATTTCTGACTCGCTCATACCGAGTTCGAGTCGGATTCGTCCTGGCGAAGTATAAGTCACACGCTCCGGCGTCGCCGCTTCGGGGCGCACTTTCACGATTTCCTTTTCGAGCTGCCGCTGCGAAAGGTGCGCAGCCTGTTCGAGCCAGTGATTTTTATTTTCAAGTGTGAGAACAGGAATAACT
>CAYOJT010000096.1:0-9787 GCA_964404365.1 uncultured Bacteriovoracaceae bacterium | reverse complement strand
TTCAACCAAGCAGTCTTTTGTGGGCGAGAGAAAAAGTGCGCGATCGAGCTTCGTGAGGAATTCTTCCTCGGTGTATGCGGCACCACCGCCCTCGCCACCTAAAGTGAACGAAGGACGAAGAATGAGTGGAAGGCCAAGTTCTTTTACGATTTTCTTTCCGTCTTCCAACGAGCGCGCGACGGCAGATTTTGCGGAGTCGACACCGATGGAGGTCATGATCGACTTAAAGGTTTCGCGATCTTCCGCTTTGTGAATCGCTTCTGGTGTCGCGCCTAAAAGCTCAACATTATATTTTTTCAATACGCCCTGGCGGTGGAGTGCCATCGTGAGGTTCAGCGCAGTTTGTCCACCCATGGTCGGGAGAATCGCGTCTGGGCGTTCCGATGCGATGATACGCTCCAAAAACTCTGGAGTGAGCGGCTCGACGAAGACTTTATCCGAGAGCTCAGGATCGGTCATGATCGTCGCTGGGTTTGAGTTCACGAGAATGACTTTATAGCCTTCCTCTTTCAGCGCTTTCAGAGCCTGGGTTCCCGAGTAATCGAATTCGCACGCCTGCCCGATCACGATCGGACCGCTTCCAATGACGAGGATTTTTTTGATGTCTGTACGTTTTGGCATTTCTCTCTCAACCTCTAAAATTCTTTTTGGAACAAGACTTCAATCGGAGTTCCGGGCTGTGCAGTATTGTAACGAACAATCGCATTTTGAAGGTGTTCTTCGTTCGCGCGTAAAGTGGTGTAGCCGTAAATCACCGCGCCCCCGATGAGTCCCAGCCCGCCGTACCTGAGCGTATCTTCCACGTCTTTTCGACCGCGGACATGATCCTCGGGTTTAATCATTCCGGCGATTAAAGAGTTCGCGAGAGCAAACACGACACCGACCGTGCCCACATAGGCAGCATTTCGGACGCCGCGACGTCCGCGCTGGTACTGATCGAGTTCCTCGATTGCGCTCGGTGTGTTTGCCATGATGGCGCGCAGGTTTTCTCCGTCCCAAAGGAGGGGAGAGTCGCAAGGAAGGTTTTCGTTTTTCCACCGGATCATGCGATCGCAGCGAAACGCCTTTTCGGGAGTTTTAACTCCAAGCTGTTGGGGGCGTTTGATGCTTTGAGCATCAGGTTTTGCGGGCGCAGCCAATGCGCCTTGGGATGACAAGAGGGCAGTCATCGTGAGACACAAAATGAAGCTCAAACTTCGGATGGACATCGAGCCAAGGGAATAGCGTCCATGGCGGCAAACCTCAAGAAAAGATCATGACCACGCAGAGCGTTAAATTTTTATTAAATCCACTCTTCGATCGGTACAATCGAACAGAGTTTTTGGCCTCGGATCCGCTCGAGTTTGTGCATCGCTTTCAAGACCCCTGGGACCAGGAAATTGTAGGACTTTGGGGCGCTCTTCTCGCATACGGCAACGTGAAAACGATTCGAAACTCTGTTCAAGATCTCTTAGCAAGAATCGAAGGCCTCGCGATGACACCTGCGGAGCTGATTCGCGGTTTGGACCAGGAATTGGTGGGCGACGCGTTCAAAAAGTCCCTTTCCGGGTACAAACACCGGCTCTACGTGGGTTCAGACCTGTTTGTGTTGAGTTGGCTAGTGCATCTTTCTTGGAAAAAGTATGGGTCGCTCGGCGCTCACCTGGCTAACTACAGGCGCGAAAACGATCCCGATTTTTCAAACGCACTCAATCAGTGCTTGGATGAGTGGAAGATCTGGCTGAAAGAGCAAAAAATGAAAACCGGAAAAGGTTTTTTACACCTCATTCCCGCACCTCGCGCAGGCTCCACCTGTAAACGTTGGTGCATGTACCTTCGGTGGATGATTCGAAAAGATCGACTCGATGTCGGGATATGGGCAGAGGGCTCGCTTCTCCTTCAGGGAAAAAAGGCATTCCGCCCGGATCAGCTCGTGATGCCGTTGGATACCCACACGGGTCGCATCAGTCAGTATCTTGGTCTCACGAGTCGGAAGAGTTTAAATTGGAGAGCGGCGCTTGAAGTGACGGAATCGCTCCGAGAATGTGAACCCTCGGATCCTGTGAAATATGATTTTGCGCTCGCGCGTTTAGGAATTTTAGATCTTTGTAAACGCAGCTATCGCGCCGAGATTTGTGAAAAATGTGAGCTCCGTCCAGCGTGTAAATTCGCGAATCGATCACAAAAGGCAAAACTCGCACCTTTGAAGAGGAAGGCAGCATGAAAAAGCTTCCTCGGGTGATCATCGACGGGCGGATGGTGGGTGAAAGAAATCACGGTGTTTCCCGTTATGTGCAGATGATTGCGAAGGCACTAGCCGATCGTCCGAGACTCGAATACGAGCCCGTATTTTTGGCTCGGAACGGTATGGAGAGGAAGTTTTCGGGTTTTGAGACCATCGAGGTGAGCACACCGCATTTGGATCCGAAAGAAGTACTCACGATTCCGTGGGTTTTGATCCGCTCTCGCGCGAAACTTTTCCACTCGACGAGTTTGTCGAGTTTCGCGGGATTACCGTGTCCCTCGATTCTGACTCTTCACGATCTCGTCCACCTTCACTTTGGTTCGCCGTTTGAAAAGATTTATGACCAGGCACTTCTCCGACCATTTTCGGAGCGTGTGAAGGCGCTGCTGACGGTCTCTGAATTTTCGAAAAATGAGATCATGCGGTGGAATCCCAAAGTGAATCCAGAGGTCATCTATAACGCGATCGATCCCCAGATCCTAAAATATGAAAAGAGTAGGCTCGATGTTTTGGATCGATTTGGACTCGGGCTTGGGAAGTATTTCGTTTGTCTTTCAAACGACAAAATCCATAAAAACGCAGGTGTCGCCGTTCGGGCTTTTCTGAAGTGGCGCGCTCAGGATCCCAAGCGCCAAGAGTATCGGCTCGTCGTTTCGACGAAAAAGTTTTCGGATGAGCCCGGCGTGATGTCGACGGGACCTCTGAAAGATGAGGAATGGGTTCCGCTCGTGAGTCAATCAGCGGCACTCCTTTTTCCTTCGCTCTATGAGGGATTTGGCCTTCCGCCCGTCGAGGCGGCAGCCCTTGGAGCACGGATTTTAGTTTCGGATATCCTACCGCACCGTGAGGCCCTTCGGGAGCTGCCCGAGCGGGAAGTTCGTTTCATTTACGCGGATCATACCGATGCTTGGGTGGAAGCGATGACTGCTGCAGCAGCAGGGCGTTTGCCATTTGTGTCGCGCGAGAGTGGTGAAAAAATCAGACAAATCTATTCGGTTTCGCGCTTAGGCGAAGCTATGGACCGCGTTTACTGTCGCGTGCTAGGACTAGAATAGTCATGAAACACGTACTGATCACAGGCGGAGCCGGCTTCATTGGGTCCCATCTTTGCGAGAGTCTTCTTGTAAAAGGCTACGCCGTGACTGCGCTCGATAATTACCTCACTGGACGAAAGAAGAACGTCGATCATCTGATCTCGAATCCAAACTTTCGCCTCGTCGAGTGCGATGTTTCAAAAGAGATTCCATCATCGAAGATTGAGTTTTTAAAAACGCACGGACTTTTCGGTCTTCTTCACTTTGCGTGCCCCGCAAGCCCGCTCGATTTTGAGACCATTCCTTTTGATATCCTTCAGGTGGATTCCTTAGGAACGATTCATACGGTTGAGCTCGCTATTCAATATGGAGCACGCTATCTGCTCGCATCGACTTCTGAAGTTTACGGCGACCCCCTCGTGCATCCTCAGCGCGAAGACTACTTTGGAAATGTGAACTCAATGGGTCCGCGCGCCTGTTACGACGAGGCGAAGCGCTTTTCAGAGGCCTATGTGAGTACGGCAATGCGGGGAATTGGAAAATTACCGAGCGGCAAGTCGGGCTACAAGCCGCTGAATGCAGCGATCGTTCGAATTTTTAATACCTATGGGCCTCGCATGCGACCGAACGATGGTCGCGTAGTGCCGGAGCTCTGTATGCAGGCGCTGAAGGGGAATGAACTCACAATTCACGGTGATGGAAAACAGACTCGTTCATTTTGTTACGTCACTGACCTCGTCGATGGAATTGTAAGACTCTTTGAGAGCGATCTTCGCGAAGCGGTTAACATCGGAAACCCTGTTGAGCGGAGTATTCTGGATTTTGCTGAAAACGTGATTCAGTTAACGGGTGGAAAATCGAAACTGAAGTTTCTTCCCGGTCGTCCGGATGATCCCAAACAGCGCTGTCCCGATATTACCAAGGCCCGTACAAAACTGGGTTGGTCTCCGAAAGTAGACCTGACTGAAGGACTCAAAAAAACAGTCGAATACTTCAGGCAGTATTCCTAACTTTTAGCGAAACTTTAACTTCGAGCACTGCTCTTTGTAGGTGTTGGACTTTGACTCCGAGATCTTTTTGCAGTGTTGCTGATCACTGAAAATCTCGGCCATTTTGAGGTAGCAGCGATCTTTTCCGTCGACATCCTGTTCGCTGTACTTGTCACAAAAAGTCGGGTCCCGATAGCGAACGGCGTAGTTCGCGAAACAATTCCAGCGGAGCGCATAGATCTCAGCAGGAAGTTGATCGCAGAGAGACTTGTTCTCCGGTCGCTTCGAATCTTGATAAAACTCAAGACAGTAGTACCGACCCAGGGCGCTTTTTAGGCTCGAGCATCCCAGGTCTGTTTTGAATTGGCGGGCAAAATCGTAAAAACAGATATTGGAGTTGTGCTTCTCCGCCTCACAGCTCTTCTCATCTCGAATGACAAGATCGGCAGTCTTGTCATCGCCCGAGGTGGATACGGCGACGAATGGGCAGTACTTTTCCTTCCCACAATCAGAAATGAAAACGATATGAGGAGGAATGTAACCCGACCCGCAGTTAAAGCCCGGGACCGCGCAGCTCGTGCCCGGGTTTCGTTCAACTCTGACTGAGTAGTAAGAATCTTTGAGTTTAACCCGATCTTCTGAGGCTACCCGAATGTGTTCGCCGATCGAGACGGTATGCTCCCGTGCAAACGACGGTTGCGTGAAGATGATTGCGGCCAGTGCGAGAGTCCCTGAATAAATGAAATGGGTCATACTCAGAGTGTAACCATTTTCATGAGCTGAGTTTGGCGATTTGCGAGTTCATGACCCTCGAGCTTCATCAAGCGATGAAGACTGAAGTCCTGAACCGTGAAGGATGCCATCGTACAACCTGCAAGCACGGCCCGACGAAGGAGCGAGTCCCATGCAGCTGGGTTTGTACGCGCCATTTCGCGATCGGCATTCTGAGACGCTAAGAAACCCATGAAACCACCTGCGAAGCTATCGCCTGCGCCAGTTGGATCAATCACAAAGTCGACCGGGAAAGCGGGCGCAAGAAAGATCGCTTCAGGTCCAAAGAGCATTGCTCCGTATTCCCCGCGTTTGACGATGACGACACTTGGACCCATCGTTTTGATGATCGCAGCAGCTTTCACCAAGTTCTTTTCGCCGGAGAGTAAGTAAGCTTCGCCTTCGTTGATCGAAAGGATATCCACGCGCTTTAAGGTTTTTTTCAATTCCTCAGGCTTGCCGGTGATCCAAAAGTTCATCGAGTCGCATGCCACAAGTTTCGGTTTTCGAACCTGGTCTAAAACTTTTTGTTGGAGAACGGGATCGATGTTCGCCAAGAACACGAGGTCCGCATCCTTATGGTGTTCAGCGAGAGTGGGATCAAAATGTTCGAAAACATTCAGCGCAGTGGAGAGTGTTTTCGCTTCGTTTAAGTTTTGGTCGTAGGAACCGACCCAGTGAAAAGTCTTTCCATCGACAATTTTTACGCCCGTCACATCGATTCGGCGCTTCGAGAGCCAGTCCAGGTGTTCTTTCGGAAAGTCATTACCGACAACACCTACAACTTTAACAGGAGCGTGGAAGGAAGCTGCCACAGAGAAGTAATTCACTGAGCCGCCTAAAACTTTTTCCGCTTTTCCGGCAGGCGTTTGAATGGAGTCGAAGGCCATGGAGCCCACGGTGAGAATCGTAGATGGAGTTTTCATGATAGGACCGGATCAAATCCCAAATAGCCGCATATTGTCAATTATCGATTTAGATGATACGACCCGCCGCGTTGTTGTTATCAGCTCAAAAGGAGTGTTTTCTATGAAGTCTCAGATTCAGTTTATCTCTTTGTTATCATTAGTTTTTTCAGTAAGCGCGTTTGCGATCCCAAACCCTGCCTCTGTTTTTTGCGTCAAGCAGGCCAAGGGTACGATCGAAATTGTCGACGGCCAAAACGGCCAAAACGGAATTTGTAAGTTCGCCGACGGCGGCATCATCTCGGAATGGACTTTGTATCGGGCCGCGAAGCTTCAGAAAAGGCAAACCGCGGTAGAGAAGTTTAAGATTTCTTCGGGTGCAGTTCCGCGAGTCATGCCTCGACCTGGCCACGGAGTTCCTTCTCCTTCGAAAATCATCTGTCAGCGCATGGACGGAGTTTACGTTTCTTATGCGCGCGCGGGCGGCGACACCGTTAAGCTTTGTGAGTTTTCCGATGGCTCCTCAATCGGAGCTTCAACGCTGATGTACGGTCCGAAAAAAGAGACTGGGAAAACACTAATGTCGGTACTGAAAATGAAGTTCCCCGACGCTGACGCTGAATAAATCTGCTCGTCAGTAGTGAATCGCACGTGGATCGCGCCAGGACTGCGCTCGAATCTTCGGGAGTGCGTTTGTGCGCGTGATCGGTAGATTCAATTGAACAAAAGTATCAAGAGCATCCCACCCGTATCCCAGAGATTCCCACAGGTTTCGATCGGGTACGGGTGGGCTCGTGTCTTCCAGACCCCACGCTTCCCAGCCGTTTGTCGCATAACGAATGAAGAGTCTTCGATTTTCCGTGATCCAGACATTGGGTGAGCTGGGCTTCCGAAAGGGGAACTCATTCGCTGATTTTTCCCACCAACGCGAGTCGATCACAGGAAGGTAACCACGCTCCTTCAGAGTCTTTGACCAGAACGCATCGCTTGGAGTGTGTTCCTTTAACCAAGAAATTCGCACTTCCGTGTTTGCGGTTCCATACGCCCATAAGCCCAGCAGGATACTGAATAGGAGGAGGATCACCGCGGCTCCCTTCTTTCGAGCATCTTCTGATAGTTTTGAGTTTCGTTTTTGAATACGCGTGTATAGCCGAATAAGACCAGCGTGAATATTCCGAACCATAGGATAACCTCCGCTAAAACTTGTCCGCGATCATTGAGGGAGAGCGCGGGGGACGCCCCAGTTTGCTTGCCATTTGTGTTTTTCTTCATTCACTTCTGCTCCTGAATAATTTGGGAGTTTCCAAAGCTGAATTCGGAGTTTCTCATTTGGGCTCCCTTCCCAGATCAGCGCAGACGGGCCCAACGGATCGGGAGGAGGACGTTTCCATTTCAAAGAGGGCAAAGGAAGTAAGAGGTCGCGCCTTCGATCGCAGCCGCGATTCAGGATCCATTGGGTCTGTTCAATCTTCCAGCTTGCGAGCTGGATCTCCTGCCAAAGCCTTTCGGCTTCCAAGATAGGCTTCACCGCTTTAAGGCTCTGGCCCGCTGAAGGGATCGCTGCGGCAAGTGCGGCAGCACGTTCTGCGAACATTCTCAGATTCGAATTTTGAATACGATTTTGGATTTCTTCGAGGAGAAGCGCCTTCCTTTCTACGCATCGATCGAGTCGAAATTGTTCCAGTACGCGGATGCGCCATTGAATGCGTACGTTCAATAATCCAGCAAGTGCTAGAAACGAAATCGTGATGATCACGAGCGCAATCGCACTGACGGCACCCTCCTGCGACTGAAGGAGCCTCATCGCGTTTCTCGACTTTCTCCGAGATAAGCTAAGCGAGCTGAAACACGTTTCCCGTTCTTACAGTTACACGAGGCCTCTACGCCGTTCGGAACTCGGTGGATGAAAACTCCGTTGATGGGATCAAATGGAAAACCAGCATCCCGACGATTCACTGCCGATCGAGCTGCTAGGAAGACGCGCCTTTCGCAGTTCCAACGGATTAGGCTCTGTTGAAAAATAGAGTAGAGGCCATAGGAGAGCAGGATCAAAATGGGCATCCCAACTAAGAACTCGATCAGGCTCTGACCCTGGTCATTCAATTCCTTTTCCCGCATAAGATACCGAGTTGATGGCCTTCTGAGCGCCCTGAATTTTGTCTTTTACGGTACTTCCCAGTGTGTTGACCGCAACGATCGCCGTGACAGCGATGAGAATCAGTAGGATGAGATACTCGGTTAGGCCCTGTCCCGCTTGGTTACTGAATATTTTCGGCATGGATCATTTCTCCTCTGTGTTGAAGCCAGGTGAGATGGAAGGAGTGTGCCGACTTAGAATCGACTGAGGCAGGCAGGCGTTAAAAATGGCTAAGAACTGCGGACAGTTGGTCTATCTTTCCGACTTTAACTCAGAGCGTCTTGTTTGCTTTTCACTTCATGGATCGCTAGGATAAGGATGTGTCAAACGACGAGCGCAGAAAGCTTTTCATCTACGATAAAAAAGAAGTGGGAGTGCTGATCCTCCTTGGGATTGGTGTGGCGCTTTTTGCATTCACGATGGGTGTCCATCTGGGCAAACAGGTTTCTCCAAAAGTAGTGGATGTAAATACCGAGCACGCGGTTTCGCCGCCGGTAGATCCCGCTCCTCAGGGAGCACCCAATCGCGTTGAAGTTTCAGAGGAACAAAAACACGTCGAGAGCGCCGTTGAGGAAACTCTCGATCAGAGTCTACGCGATGAAGTCGCAAAGCAGGGCCTCCAGGTCGAAGAGCCGAAGCCACTGACTCTTCCAACTGAAACTAAATCCGTCGTTCAGAAGAAAAAGAAAGTCGAGCCGAAGGGTCCAGTCGGGGGTGCCTTCACCCTCCAAGTCGGATCCTATCCTTCGACAAGTGAAGCAGAACCTGAGCTCACCAAACTCAAAGGCAAAGGCCTCGGCGCTGAAGTCCGCGAAGTCGAAGTTCCTGGAAAAGGGAAGTGGTTCCGTTTGTACGTAGGACAGTTTCCGACCGTGAAGGATGCCGAAACTACGGGAAAAAATTATAAGAACGAAAAGCTCATCCGAGACTTCGTTGTGGTTAAAGTACCAAGCACGCCACGTGACGGCGGATAAGAAGGACCGTCATGTCAAAAGCAAAAATACAAAGAGTTGAAAAGCCGTGGGGCTATGAGCTGATTTGGGCGAAGACCGAAGATTATGTCGGAAAAATTCTCCACATCAATAAAGGTCATCAGCTTTCACTTCAGTACCACCGCACAAAAGAAGAAACGATTTATCTGACGTCGGGAAAAATGACCTTCCTCTTCGAAAACGATCAAGGTGTGCTCGAAGAAATTCACATGGTCGCCGGCGATGCCCATCATGTACCCGTCGGCAAGAAGCATCGAATGATCGCGGTTGAAGATTGTGACATTTTCGAAGTTTCTACTCCTCAGCTCGACGATGTAGTCCGTCTGGATGATTCTTACGGACGAGTCGAAGGAAAATGAAAACGGACTCCCACGTTCATCTCGTGATTATGGCGGGGGGGAGTGGAACTCGCTTCTGGCCAAAAAGCACGCCGACTAAACCTAAACAACTTCTCAAGTTCGGTGCATCGAAAGATGCGCTCATTGTTGAAACCTTAAAACGCTTTCAGTCTGTTTCTCTGCCCGAGAATCGGTGGATCGTGACGACGGAAAGTTTGAGTCGGGCGATTCGGGATGAGATCGGAGCGGTTTCCGTCACAGTGTTGGGCGAACCCACCGCGCGAAACACGGCTCCTTGTGTGTATTGGGCCGCTCGCGCGATCGCAGATCGCGATCCGGAAGCGATCATGCTGGTGATGCCTGCGGATCATCACATACCCAATCAAGGTGCGTTTCT
>CAYOJT010000095.1:0-9822 GCA_964404365.1 uncultured Bacteriovoracaceae bacterium | reverse complement strand
GCCGAATCGATTCGAGAACCGATTTGGTTTTTAAATTTCATCGCGATCATTACCACCACAGCGAGAATGAGGATGTATTCGGTCGTGCTTTGACCTTCCTCATCGGTAAGAAACTTTTTCGCGATATTAGTCCATGTTTTCAACATTGGCGTAGGACTCCCCTCTTTACCTAACCTCTATCGGCACACAGCTCGGCAAACTTGACCGTGTTCCCCCTCGAGGACAGGAGCTGATCTCCTGTCCCTTTAGTTTATCATTAGTTGATTCTTTTAATCAACAATTCTGTCAACATTTAATCTCATCAATATCAAATACTTATGTAATCAACTGTTTTGATTTACATAATCTTGTCAACGGATAGGAATTTTTTATCCATCTCGTATTGAATTTTTGACTGAAGACCGCTTCAATACTCTTAGTGCAGGTCGTCATGATGAAGACCTCCACTCTCAGACTGCCAAGATGGCGGCCTGATTCCAGGGAGAAGTACCATGCGAAGGATCGCGTGTTTTCTGAATGCCTGCCTCATGAGTGTCCTGTTTTTAGGACTGCTCGTTTCCGCAAACATCTTCATTTCACAAACTTTCGCAGCAACCGCTCCGATTCAGATGACTTCGGGTTCGTGCGAATCTCTATCCGAAACACTCTGTTCAGGCTCAGACACCTCGAAACGAAAGCGTTCAGTTTTTGAAGTGGCGGGTCGCTGCTTCAACAACGAACTGAAGAGCATGCCGAAATCCGAAACGGGCACGGATGCATACGAATACGAATACGTGACTTACCTCGAGGCATTTGAAAAGCGTTTCTCGAAAGATTGGCCTTCGATCGAAGCCCTTTTCACTACAGTAAAGGCTGCGACTCAGGCATCCGTTCAGTCGAATCCCACGTTGAATACGAAAACAAAAATCGACTACACCGAACTCTTACAGAAAACACACCTCATTCTTCCGTCTCAACACGTGAAGATCGGCGGAACAGCGGAATTCAAAAAAACCTGCGGCGAATACGGATTAGAAGATAACGGATCATTCGTGCGATTTGCCGACGGTAAACAGTTCATTTTGTTATGCCCCGGAAGAATTCTCGCTTCGATGGGGAGTGGAAAATCGTGTCCCGACACGCATGCATCAACCGATGATCTTCTCTACACTCTTTCCCATGAACTAGGTCATAGCATCGGTGGAAACTTTGCGCGATACGACGCTAAAAACGAGAAGTGGAAAATCCAAGAAGATCCATACTTCAAAGAATTTTCGGGATGCATGAAACAACGCTTCGCGGAGTTTCCACAAATGGATTATGGAGAGGCAAGCGCCGACTACTGGGCATCCCAAAGCATGTCGGTAGTGCTTAAACAGAATGGATTCAACGTCGTTGAATCTCGAAATAAAATCTCTAAAGCCATATCTGGACTCTGTGGAACGAAAATCGGTTCGAGGCACTTGCCTGGAAATATCCGAATTGAGCGCCTGATTACCGCTCAAAAAAACATCCGTGAACAGATCGGCTGCGGCACAAAGCCCGTCGATACCTGTTCACTCTAATCGAATCTTGAAGGGAACGACGCTCGCTGAGAAGTAACGAACTGAGACTCAGATCTTATGTTCGACTCTGGAACGCCTGGGAAACGTTCCGCTCCTTAAAAGCGGAGTAAGGCGAGCGTCGCATTATCACGATACATCTGCGACTGAAGATATTCTTCGAGGTTTGAATCTACGCTCGATTGTTGTTTTGCCAATTCATCACGCACGGATTTCGAGATCCCGTCGGTATTCAAAAAAACCCAATCACCCTCGCGCACTCGAAACTCGATGATCTCAGGCTCGAGATCTTCGGACACGCCCATTGCCATGAGCGGTACGGCCCGATAGGGATCTTCGTCTTTTTGAAGTGGGTCGATGAGGCGTGCGTAACTGCGCGGCGTAACCAGCTCTTTAAACTCACCGTCACGCAGAAGCCAAGCGGAACAGTTCCCCACGTTCGCAAGCGCCATCAGGTCTTCATCTAAGAAACAGGCGAGCACTGATGCTCCACCTTTTTCGTTAGCGGTTTTCTTCTTATTTAAGTCCGTCACAATCCTATTCGCATGCACTAGCGCATTAAATAGGACGTTACCTGCCAGAGAAAAGTAACTTCTTAAAACGAAAGGCAGAGTCGCCTCGAGGTCGTTCGCTTCCTTCTCCAAGAAACCGAGCACGGAATCGCAGGCGGATTTCGCTGCCTGAAGTCCAGGACCGTTTCCTCCGAATCCGTCTGCGACAACAAACAAGCCGCGCTCCTTTTTACCAAGCGCAAAATCTTCCTGACTATTGGACTCACCCTGAGTCGAAAAGAGCGTATAGGATTTTAATTTTGATTCCGACGCATGGGTCATTGGGCCGCCTCATCGTTTTCACTTGCGGTACTTCGCTCGGCTGAATCGCCCGAGTCAGCGTTTTCACCGCCTTTTGGGTGATAATGGAAATAGGCCGCTAACTTTCTCTGAGCGCGCTCATAATACAGGCTACCCTCTGGGGCAGTCTTCAGGATCCCGTTGAATTTATTGAACGCGGTATCGAAATCACTATAGCTCTCAGCGACGATCGCTTCGGTGTACATGATTTTCGCTTTATCTTGAAGAACCCCGCGAATCCGGTCCATACCCATATGGGCATCCGGATGATCGGGATCAATTTGAGTTACTTTTTCATAGAGCTTGAACGCCGCCGCTAACTCGCCGTCCTGCTCCTTACTTTTCGCACGAGCAAGAACTGGATCCCGAATGTCGCGGATTGCGTTTTTCGCGGCCGTGATCATCTCTTTCGCTTTTGAGATTACTTTCTTATCGTCTGCACCGATTTCAAACACTCCCTCGAAAGTGCGAATCGCCTGACGATAGTCGCCCGCCTTAAATTGGGCTTGTCCTTCTTTGTAGGTATCCCATGCGCGCTGGTTGATCGCGACCTGGACCGCTTTTTGTTGTTCGATCTGCTTCTGCTCTTCGATGTACTTCGCGATTTCGTCCTTCCAGGTAGCTACCTGCTCGTTTTCCGGATCGAGCGATAGAATTTCTGGAAACTTTTCTTCCGCTTCAGTAAACTTTTTATCTTTCATGAAGGCGGTTGCTTCATCGACAAGTTCAGCGACTCGAGCCTTAAGACGCGCTTCTTCTTCCTTCCTCTTACGTTCTTCCTCGCGTGCAGCCACTAAGCGTTTTCCCTCGTTCGCATAACGCTCGAGCTCTTTTGCTTTATCGTATTCCGGTAGGATCGAATAAATCTTCCGAATTTCGTTCAGAGCAGCGTCGTAGTCTTTCCGCTCATAAGCACTACGCGCGCTCGAATAGTAAGTGTCAACCAGGCGCTGTTGGGCCGGCGGAAGCGTCTCATACGTCTTCACCCCACCCGGCACCGTCTGAACTACGGGTTTAGTCGTAGGTGGAGTAACAGCGTCGTCTTCCAAGTACCAAGACACAAAAAGGAACGCGACTAGAACCACAAGCAGTTTCTGTGCTGGTTTTAGGTCCTTGAAGTTTCGAATGTACTTAAAATAGATCTTGGAAAGCGGCCCCTTCGGAGCTTCTGCTTGTGCCGCTGCATCGGGCGGAACCGCATTCATTTCCTGCTCGCCCATCGCGCCCGCATTCGTTGCGCCTTGGGCGTTCATCAAATAATCCGGCAATTGTGACGGCAGACTTGAAGCCATGCTGTCATCCGCGGCGAGAGCGCTCGAAATTCCCTGATCTGCTTCACCCGACTCAAAGGTCTGTGCGGTCGGAGCGGGAACATCGGAGAGAGTCGGAACCGGTACGAAGTCCTTTTCCTGCTCCTCGTAGAGCGAACTCTTCGCGACAAAGCGGAAACGAACATCACCCACGTCGATTTTGTCGTCCGCTTCTAACTTTCGTTCCTGCACCTTAGTGCCGTTCACGAATGTACCGTTACTGGAGCCTAGGTCGCGGATGATGTAGTGATTACCATCTCTCACAATGACGGTATTCTTACGCGAAGCCTTCTTATCATTGATGACGACTTCACACTCTTTTCCGCGGCCAATCAGAATCTCGTCTTTATCGAGATCAATGGCGGAAACGTTCGCCTGCCCATTCTCAATCACGAGCTGAGCGACGAGATCTGACTTTAGAATCTGAGTTTTTCCCTCACCGTCTTCTGATCCCATCGAAGAGGATGCCAGCGGATCGGAATCGAGGTCAGCTGGAATCTCAAGTTCCATACCGCCGCCCCCGGCACCGAACGCATCTGGAGCACTGGAGGAGGTAGCGCCGCTCGATTTCGAGGGAGAATTTGAGCTGAAATCGAGGTTCAGACCCGCATCTGGAGCGGGCTCGAAGGGAAGATTTTCATCGACGGCGAGTCCGATCTCGCCGGCTGCACCCTCATTCGGATTTAATTCTGCTTTTTCGGGCGAGCCCGCCTCCATCGCGGTCATGTCCACTTCGAGTGGCGAAACACCAGAGATTGCTTCCACTGGGGAGGGCTCTGGGGAATCACTCTGAACAGAAGCCATATCGAGCATCTGCTGCGGCGCCGATACCGCCTTCTCACTCTGAACTTCGTTCGCGGTTTGAACAGGTTTAGGGAATGCAACTCGCGCGAGGTAAGGACCGATTTCGATGACATCGCCCTCTTTCACGACAGCGCCGGTCGACTCCGCGCCGTTGATTTTTAGTGGCGCAAACTCGCTCTTCTTATCAACACGAATTCCCTCAGGGACTACACGGAAGGACGCGTGCTGACGCGAAACCGCGCGATCCTCAAGTCGAACGACACAAGACTCGCCTCGGCCAACCATGACTTCGCTGTCGATGGTCTGCGACTTGACGGTTTCGCCGTCTTTCAAAATCGTGAGAATCGGGAGCGCACTCATGAGCTTGCGTCTCCTTTCATCGCGGCTTCAACAAATCTCAAGTGGTCTTGAGCTTCGATGTAATGCGGATTCGTCTGATCTAAATAGAGGAGTCTAAGAACAGACTCAAAATGGCCTTTGGCTGACTTCAACTTGCCGACGTCGAGATCTTTTTTTCCAATTCGGAGGTGAGTATCAACTTCGTCCGAAATCGCTTTCTCAGCCTGTTTTAAGTAGAACTGAGAGAGGAAGTGACCCGGATTAATTTGAAGAGCAGTCTCAAATTGAGTTTTCGCTCTGAGATAGTTATTTTCGCGAAACTCCCGGAATCCCTCTTTAAAGAAGGACTCAGCCTCAGAGGGCTTCAGGCCGACAGAGCCTGGCGGCAGATATGAGGCTGGATTTCGTAGTTCGGCTTGAGCAGGCTTTTTAGTTTCTGCAACTTTCGGTACAGGTTTTTTCTCAGTGGAATCTAGGTAGAAGTAGGCGGCGGCACCTACTGCCACGATGATCATCATCCGCTTCTGCTGAGCATTTCCAGCAGAACCCTGACTGGATCCACCAATTCCCGTGATTCCGGAAATTCCATGATGAGCAACCGCAGGGGTCACAGGTTTAGCTTTCGGTACCGCAGTGAGCGCTCCAAGCGCTGATGCAGGCGGCAGCGAACGCCCAGGAGCCATCAGCAATTGAATACCCGCCTCCGCTGGAACAAACTCAAAAACAGTAGCTCCAACAGCGACCGTATCGCCCGCTTTCAAGGACGCCTCGCGGGTAATTTTTCCGTTATGAACGATTCCGTTTTGACTACCGAGATCTGTAATTTTCCAGGCGTTTTTATCCTGAATAATTTCGGCGTGTTTTCGCGAAGCACGAACATCGCCAATTTGAACCTGGCATTCATCGCCACGACCAATGCTTGCAGGTAGAGCCGTAAGGACAAAGAGAGACCCTTGGTCTGGGCCTTGAGTGACTTTAAGACGAGCCAACTCCCCAACCTGCTTCGGCGTCTGATGCTGCTTAAATCGAAGCGCCTTTGCCATTGTTAACCTTCACCCTGCTTCGTGACCGTAATCACAAAACACTTAGCCACGCCAATCGTTCCAAACGAAACACAGTGAACCTTGAACTGAACGCCTGAGAATTCAAAATCTTCGCTCGCTCCTTCACTTCCCGGGTGGGCACGCTCGTAAAGATCCGTAAGAAGAGAACCGAATGCCTGCTCACGTACAACTTGAGTCAGGACTTGACCCTCGTTCCCTTCGAGGCGAGTTCCCGTGATTTCTTCGAACTGTGAATTCACAAACAAAATTTTCTTATCCTCGTCTAAGATCGCGATACTTTCTTTCGACTGAATCGCGATCGCGCGAAGTGGTCCCAACAGATCTTGAGCTTGGAGAGATCCACCCATCACCGCGGCTCCGCCGCCGCTACCGTCCATTGAATCCCGAGGGACTCGCTTGAGCGCGGCATCCATAACGTTCCACAATGGATCAATTTCTTCCCAGTAAACAGGCGACTTCATTTCAACGTGATCACCACGCAGGGCCTGGTCGATACGCGAGTTCATGATTTCAAGCGGCTTCAGCGTCACGCGATAGAGAACATAGAAGATGACGAAAGCTAAAAGTGCGGTCAAGACGAAGGTCGTGGCGTAGACCATGCTCATTTCGCCAACACCTGCCGTCGCAAGCGTCGTATCCATTACGACAACTGCGAGGTGACGGACTTCATTTCTCCCGAGCGCCGGATTTAAAATACGAACGGGCTCAATTGCGACGATCGTATCGCTGTCAGGCTGACCGACCGTTCCCGCCTCACGGCCTTCGACGTAGAGATTTTTCGCCTTGGTCGTGAAGGTCGCTTCATTACCAACTTCGAAATAGCGACCCGCCTTGGTTGCAGGAGCGATGATTCGGTTATTCAGGTCAACCACAAGCGCTAAACGTACGGCCTCCGCGTGCTCTACGGATCCGAGTTCTGTCTTGGTCTCTTGGTTTGCGGCCAATGCTGCGGTATTTCGCTCCGCAAGTTCACGCGCCATAACGAGTGCGCGTTTCATCTGTTCCTGAATGAGCGTCTTACGATGCGATGCAAGCAGTGGTGACAGCGAGATGAAGAGATTCGACACCACGAAAATCATAACGAGGCTGGCGAAAACCATCTTCCATTCATACTTTTCGTTAAATCCGTAAAAGTATGGCATGACCGTCTTTTCAAGAATGTATCGAAGTTTTCCTAAGAGGTCGCGTGGCATCGGCTCGGCTTCGGGAGCGGACGGGGCGCTCAGCGCGACGGGCGGAAAGGGTTGTGGTGGAAAAGGTGATTGCTGGTTCGGAAACGAAAGCACGTTTCCAGGTCTTGAAATCGGTAGACCGGTAGAGGTCCTTGGGCGCTTCTTAGCTGCGTCTGAAATTTCTAATACGAAATCACCCACGCTGATTCGATCGCCGGGCTTAAGTTGTTTTTGATTCGCAAGCTTTCCGTTTACGAACGTGCCGTTCGAACTTCCTTGATCGCGAACGAAGACGTTCGTGTTGTCGACGACGAGCACACAATGCTTCTTCGATACGTTCCCAGATTGAAGAACGATTTGATTCTGGGCGTGACGACCAATGGAAACCTCACCGTTCTCAACGGAGAACGAGGTCCCTTTTGTGGGAGTCGCATTTTGCGGCCCTGACACAATGGTCAGCTTAAGAAGCATAGTTCATCACCCGCCCTGAGATCATTTTTTGAGATCGTTCCCGCGGGAAGCTCAAGGACATCCTTCGCGCGAAAATCTGAAACTGGAAGAAGTCGCCAAGGTGCCACGTTTGAATGAAGCGAAGTCACCTGTACGATCTCCTTTCCGTTTTCGGTGCGAATTTTTTTCACAAACACCACGTCGATCGGAATACTCATGAACCACATGTGGATGCTGTTGCAGTTTGGAAAATACATTCCCATTCCTGGCTCCAGCACCTTCGTTCCGATCAAACCGCGGAGGCGATCAAAATAGCGCACTCTCACGAGGCACTTATCGGCGATAACCCTTTGAGTTTTGAGGATTTGTACGGAAATCTGAGATTTTTCGGCGGACCCCATCATTTCATTTTACCAAATGCGCTAAGTCCGCGAATAGACTGAGTCTACGATGACACACTCACCGTCAAAGTGTTGGCGATTCAGACCCTTAGCCACCGCCATTAACCATGCTGAGAATAAAAGGGCCGAAAATGAGAAGAATCACGGCAGGTAAAAGGAGCGCGACACTCGGCAAAAGGACCTTCGAGGCCGCTTGTGCACCGGCTTTTTCAGCGCGGAGCAAACGTTCCGTGCGGATTTGATCACTCTGTTGCTTCAAGATTTTACCAATCGATGCACCCATCTGATCTGCCGAAATCAGAATCGCAACAAAGCTGTTCACTTCCTGCATTCCGATTCGAGTCGACATCTCTCGAAGTGCCTCGCCGCGCGCGGAACCGATCTTGATTTCACGGAGCATTTGAGACAGTTCATCAATCAGCGGACTTGGCGCCGATTTATCCACCACTTTTTGAATCGCACCGATGAAATCCAAGCCTGCCTCGGTAGAGAGCGCGAGCAAATCCACCACGAAAGGTAGGGATTTAATGATCTGCTTTTGGCGACGGGCGATTAATCCATTCATCCAAAAATCAGGGTAAAAGAAGCCAGCCCCGCCTGCGAGTAGCATTTGCCACCACTCAAACTCAGAGAGACCAAGCGCATTGAGAAGCAGACCCACGAAGGGAAAAAAGACGATCAAAAACAGCTTAAACGAGATGAACTCATCCGGTGTCAGTTCTTCCCGAAGTCCCGCAGAAATCAATTTTCGGCGGTAAATGATCCGTTTGTTATCCCAGAATTTTTTACTACGAATGATCGGTACCACGTACTGGGTAAAGAAAGGTCGGGTCGTTTTAACCAGAGAACTCGACGCCTTCCGATTTCTCAGGTCGGCAAGATTTTCCGATGCCGCACTCCTTTCTTCTTCAGAAAGGAGCATGCGGGAGATCATGAACGCACTCACGCCGACCGCCAAATAAGCGGCGTACTTTACGAGTTCGCGATCATCTCCACTCACCAATGCCATAGTGTTTTCAGTACCTTCCGATTTCCAGATCGGCTAAAATCAGGGACATCTTAAGAGTTTATCCTATGTTAGAACGCCTAAAGAGTGTGATGAAAGACACAGTCCGAGACTTCCGGGATGCCGAAATAACCCTTTCGGCATCGAGTCTTGCGTACACTACTATCCTCTCCATCATTCCTTTGATCGCAGTGAGTTTCTCAATTTTTAAGGCATTCGGAGGCATGGAACGTCTCTACGATACGATCGAGCCTTTTATCTTCGAAAACTTAGCTGAAGGTGCCGACGAAAAGACTCTGGGATTTCTCCGGACCTTCGTCTCCAATATCCATGCAGGTACGCTGGGTGCGGGTGGGTTTATCGGATTACTCATCACTACGATGAGCATGTTGAATAGTGTCGAAAAGACGTTCAGTCGAATTTGGAAATCCCCGGTCACGCGCTCAGTATTCCAGAGAATTGCGACCTACTGGTTTTTCATCACACTTGGACCGATCGCGCTTTCACTGACGATTGGTTTTGCGACTTCATCGAATCTCCCCCTTGCTAGCGTCCTCCCAGGAGGCTTTGGTCTATTTCTGATTCTGCTCGGAATATTTTTTGGAATGTACAAATGGATCCCCAGTCGCTCGGTCCACTGGCGACCAGCACTGACCGCAGCTTTCGTAACGAGTTTTTCTTGGATTATTGCGAAGGGACTCTACTCGCTCTACGTCCGAAAGGTCGTGAGCTACGACAAAATTTACGGATCCCTAGGAGCAATTCCCATCTTCCTTATCTGGATTTATGTCGCATGGATCGTCGTTCTTGGCGGCGCTTCTCTCAGTCATTCACTTCAACGGAGGTTTGAACAGAAATGAAACCTGCACGTTTTTTGATCACAC
>CAYOJT010000094.1:0-9847 GCA_964404365.1 uncultured Bacteriovoracaceae bacterium | reverse complement strand
TTTTTGACCCAATTCCCTCGCTTGCTCTGGGTGTGTATTTCTAAAATGCGAAGTAGCGGAAAACGAGTGATGCGACTTTTGCGTAAAGCTGAGCCGTCCACTAACCTGAGTTCGGATTATTTGAGGTCGAGGGCTGAGAGAGCTCCGAGAGATTAATTTTCCGCGCAGGTACACCGCCCCAGGTTTCGCCAGCAGGGACTCGCGTCTTCGGAAGAACGACGGAGTTTGGAAGAATCTTTGCGCCTTCGCCGATTTCGACGTCCGCCATGATGATGGCGCGGAGTCCGATCATCGCATTTTTTCGAAGAATGGTCGGGGCTAGAATCAGAATCCCGTTTACGCCGTAGTGGGCAATGACGGTCGCTGATCCACCCAGCATGACTCCGTCTTCGAGCGTAATCATCGCGGGGTCCGTGATGTGCGAGGTGTTGATTTGGACGCCTTTTCCGATTTTCATTCCCATCCGCTTAAAGAACCAAAGGTTAATCGGCGTTGGGGTGATGAACTCAAGGAAGCTGTAGCGAATGATGTAAAGAAGCGAGTTGTGCACGTACCAAGGAAAGACCTGTACCGAATGAAAGGGTGAACGGAAGGGTTTTAAAAACTTCAGGACGGGCGCATTCACAATGGGAATCAGAATGACCAACGTGAGGCCGTAAGCATAATATCCGACAGCGATATTCACCCCGTACGCCCAGAATTTAACCCAGTTCGGTGAGAATGCCGTCCACTTCGAAACCAGATGAAAGAGACCCACTCCTGGTAAAAAACCAGTACCCATGATGAGGCAGGCCAAGAAGTAGAGCGGCACCATCGTTAGGCCGTGCACCAGTCCTCGGTAAGACCGCAGAAGTCGGTCATAGAATCCTGCAAGGCCAGTTGTAGGAGAAGCAGCGAGTTTTCTCGAAGAAGCGGGTTTTTCATCAGCCATAGTTAGAGCCTACAGTGTTTATCCCCGCTTCGCAGCCGCAAAAATCGAAGGGCCCACTCCCGAGGTGGGAATGGGCCCTTCTTCGTCGTAAAAAGTGAGGGACCCTTAGAGCGCCTTCAAAGCGCGAAGCGCGTTCACCACTCCACCCGTATTTGAGAGTGCCGAGAAGGGAACCTTAGTGGGCGGTAGGGATTCGTCTTCCTGAGGAAGATTCACTTCTAACCCAGGGAAAGTCGTCACGGTGGAAGTCAAAATCTGCTTCAACTCGAGCGCTTTCAAGCTTGGTTTTTGTGAAAGAACCAGCGCCGCGACGCCAGCTACTTCAGGGGTCGCCATCGAGGTTCCGCTGTAACTGTCGTAAGTACCGTCCGGAGTCGTAGAGTAAATATCTTTTCCCGGAGCAAACAAATCGACCGACACTGCGCCATAGTTCGAAAACTCGGCCGGAAGGGTAGCGTCGGCATTTTTAGATGATGCTCCCACTTCGATCCAGTTCGCGGCGCGCGAGCCTGCGAGTAGATTTGCGGTTGGAAAGTTGTGGGTAACCTCTAAGTTTGCGGATTCGTTTCCTGCAGCGTGCACGAGCAGAACTTCGTGTTCCGCCGCGTATTCAACCGCGGCGTCGACAACGCTTTTTCCAGGCGAGTAAGATTTACCAAAGCTCATGCTAATGATGCGTGCGCCATGGTCGACGGCGAAGCGGATCGCGTTTGCGACGTCTTTATCGCGCTCGTCTCCATCGGGCACCGCGCGCACCGGCATGATTCGGATGAAGTTCGACTGACCTTCCATGCCGATCCCATTGTTTCGAAGTGCACCGATGATTCCAGAACAGTGGGTGCCGTGTTCAGCGCCGAGCGCTCGAACATCGTTATTTCCGTAAAACTTCTCAGTGAGATTCGTTGGATCGTCACCGATGATGTCGCTCGAATTGAAGTCCAAGTTCAGGTGAAACTTCAGCACCGATCCATAGTAGCTCAAGATTTCGCAAAGAACCTTTGAATCGCGCCCCTTGGTAAGCTGCTCAAGCATCAATGCTTTCGCTGCTTCCTGTTCAGTGGTTTTCGCTGCGAGAGCTTTCACTGCTTCTTCTGATTCTTCGGTCAGACCGATCGTCTTGAGAAGCTCGAATGCTGCCAGATAGTCGCTCTGAATTTTTTCGTATTTCGCGACGACTTTCTCGGTTGATGTTTTTTCTTCGCCATATTTCTGTTCAAGTTCAGCGAGGTAAGCCTTTTCTTCTTCGGTGAGTTGAGTCGGATCAATGCCGCGCATGCGTTTCAGTTCGCGAGTCATTTCGAGGTTCGTGCTTCCGACGTTTTTACCGTCTTTGCCGCCCAAGAAATTCCAGCCATTGATGTCATCGAAGTAACCGTCGCCGTCGTCGTCGACTCCGGGGACTCCGTTTGCTTCCGCCTCATTCACCCAGATCATGCCCTGGAGGTCGGGGTGCTTGATGTCGAGACCGCTATCGATCACCGCAACGATGATCGGTTCGGCAGGCGCGACAAGGTTCAGCGTCGCGTAGGCTTTCGCAGTCGAAGTGCCTGGAATTTTTTGATCGTCGAGATCGAGTTGTGACCAGAGGTCGGGTGTCTCTTCCGCGTCAAGAGAGGACGCGATTCGGGACTTGAGGCGGATCAGATTTCCCTTAGCGTCTCGGATCGTATTGAACCTGAGATCGCGTTCAATGCGAGAAATCTTAGGTTGAGGGACGATGTCGTTTGCGATGGTTCCGCTCGCGTGAAGGCCAAGCGACAGTGCTGCCACCGCGAGAGCGGACAGGCAGAAGTTACGAGTCAGTCTTATGTTCATATTTTCCTCTATTGAAATCTTTCACTCAGGGGAGTGAGAGAATGTCATGCGGGTTCGAAATTTTTATGAGGAATGGTGCGGACTGTAAACTTCGAGGACGGCGATTCTGAGTCGTTCAGCTTGAGGGTGACTCGGATCTTCGCGATCTGTCGGTTATGTCTCAGTTTTTTCTGGTTACTCGGTTAGTAATGCTTTGAGGCCGCTCTGCATTAAATGTAGACTCGATGGACGGTGAAAAAGAACAATCCCATTCGATTCTACTCTGAAAAAAATGCGCTCACTGGCCAGCTTGAACATATTCTTGAAGCTGAACAATTCGTCCCCCGGCCGATCCCTGAGCTCTTCGCCTTTTTCAGTGTTGAAACAAACTTAGAAGAAATTACTCCGCCGTTCTTAGGTTTTCGCGTTTTGGGAAAGAGTACGCCCGAAATCGAGGCAGGAACGCTCATCGACTATAAACTCAGTCTTCACGGAATATCGATGCGTTGGCGAACCTTGATTGAGATTTGGGAACCGGGAAAACGATTCGTCGATACCCAAGTGAAAGGACCGTACGCCCTTTGGCATCACACGCATACGTTTGAGCCAGCAGAAGGCGGGACGATCGTTCATGATCGCGTCCGATATCGACTTCCCTTCGGATGGTTTGGAGATCTCGTAGCGGGCTGGAAAGTAAAACGCGACGTGCGCGCGATATTTGAGTACCGCGCGCACGTCATTCGAGAAAAATTTAAAGTTTAAGAATTAAGGATTAACCCATTCGCGAGCGAGACCCATGATCTCGTCGTCCGTGAGTGCAGATCCAGTGGCGGCATCGGTTGCGTTCGGTTCGGCACCGACGTCAGCTAATGCTGGAATCACTGGAGGCACCACTTCTCCAGCTGGAACTGGATCGTTCAGGAGATCCTTGATCGCGCCGTAGTAAGGGTGCGCGAAATCATTCGTATCGTGTTGCCAGAGAAAACCCGGGCGAGTCTTAGACTGCCAATTTCCGCCTGTGATTTGTCCGCCGGCATTTAACTCAAGCGTGTAGCGATAAACGGCTTTCGCTGCGACCGGCTGAACCGATGGCTCCCACTGGGAACGGGTGAGCTCGTTTGCGTAATACATTTCGGTTTGAACGACGACTTCATCTCGCCCTTGGCCGATGATCTGAGAGTTGTAGGCATAAACCGGTTGGTTCCAAACTTCTTTGCCGCGATCCACATCTGCGATGAAGCCGCGACCCATGAGTCCGAGCTGGTTTGTGAGAACGACGTGGAGAGTTCCCGCGTTCACACCTCTACATCCGCGACCGCCTCCGAAAAGTCCGCCACCGGAACAACGTTTTCCGATCCATCCGGACGGCTTCCAGCGAACCACGCCATAGTAGTAGGAAATGAGAGCTTTGATGTCCGATGATCCAAATCGAACTTCGATTCCAGCTCGATTCACGAAGGTTTTAGGTTTGGGTTCGCTATGAAGAAGCGAAGCAGGTGTCCATCCGTGACAGATTCCTTCCCAGTGTGCGTTCTCTGGGCTCACGCGGTTACGTTCACCTTGAACGGTCGGATAGTCGTAACGGTCGTGGAGGATATCGAATTTTTCAGCAGGGGAGAGGAGCGCGACTTTCGCTGGGCCCATCGCGATGAGCTGTTCCTTAGAGTAGAGGCCGTATTGGAAACCGGTTTCGCCGGTTTGCCAGCGAACGGCGATACCGCCCTGATACGAGGGCCAGTAAGTTTCAGACCACGGCTGCTTTTCGGGGGGGAGCTTCCCCGTGAGTGGAAGCGCGTCCAGGTTATATCGGTAAGCTCGACTGATGTTGGCTGGGTTATTGTACCCATCCCAGCTATCTGCCAGGGCACCTGCGATCATGTTGAGAGACGAAATACCGACAACAAACCCGAGGGAATAAAATTTCATGCCGCGGGGTATATAAAATCAAAGCAAAATGGTCAACTAGTAATTCGCAGAAAATGGAGCGTAGACAGGCGAATAAAATCAGGAGGCTAATAGAACACTCCTAAAGTTGATTAAAATAGTCAACTTTAGAACTCCAGGGAAATGCCCGGTTTTGGGCACTAGGAGCTAGGAATTAAGGCGAGAGCGACTCGAGGGCTCGTTCCATAATCTCTTCATCCGAGAGAATGGAAGATGCGTTCACAGCTCCACCGTTGAAATCGATACCTGGCGCAGCAGGGACATCGTTCAAGAGTGATTTGATCGCGCCATAGTAGGGATGGGCGAAATCATTCGCGTCGTGCTGCCAGAGATAACCCGGACGAGACTTCGAGTCCCAATCTCCGCCCGTGATTTGGCCCGCGGAATTGATATCGAGCGAGTAACGATAAACCGCTCTTGCAGCGACTGGTTGATGCTGAGGCTCCCACTGTGAGCGTTCTAATTCATTCGCGTAGTACATCACGGTCTGGATGTTCAGCGTGTGGCGACCCTGACCAATGATTTGGGAATTGAATGCGTACACGGGTTGATTCCAAACTTCGCTCCCACGATCCACATCCGCTACAAATCCGCGACCCATAAGGCCGAGTTGATTTGCTAAAACAATATGTAATGTTCCCGGATTCACGCCTCTGCATCCTGGGCTGTTTTCGCCTCCGCTGCAGCGTCTGCCGATCCATCCGGACGGCTTCCAGCGCACTACCCCGTAGTAATAGCTGATGAGCCCTTTGATGTCTGAAGAGCCGAATCGAACTTCGATTCCGTCAGGGTTTGTGAAAGTTTTCGGTTCAGGTTCGCTATGGAGAAGAGCCGCAGGAACCCATCCGTGGCAGATGCCTTCCCAATGCGCATTCTCTGGGCTCACGCGGTTTCTTTCGCCCAATACGGTTGGATAATCGTAGCGTCCTTGAAGGATATCGAATTTTTCAGCAGGTGAGAGGAGTGCGACCTTTTCTGGTCCCATCGCGATGAGTTCTTCTTTTGTGTTCACGCGATAGTTGAAGCCCGTTTGGCCGGTCTGCCAGCGAACGGCGATTCCACCCTGAAAGGATGGCCAGTAGGTCTCTGACCACGGCATTTTCGCAGGCGGAAGTTGACCGCTCAGGGGGAGGGAATTGAAGCTGTAGAGATACGAGCGGCTGATGTTCGCAGGATTATTGTAACCATCCCAGCCGTCTGCAAACGCATTCAAATTAAGGGCAAAAGTGGACAGCACCAAAACGGACCTGAGTAGGGTTTTATTCATGACGCGGGATTAGTCCGTATCAATGCTCCGCGCAAGCGGGAAGTGTGTATGCATTGCGTTATAAATCAAAAACTGATCTTCAATCGCGTCGGTTTGCCTTTGATCCGAAAGCCACTCGCATGTCAGATTCAATTCCATGCAAAAAATCGAAAAAATTCATGCCAGAGAAGTCCTTGATTCCCGTGGTTTCCCAACGGTCGAAGTCGAGGTCACCCTACAAGGAATCACAGGTCGCGCGATCGTTCCTTCCGGAGCCTCAACCGGAGAAGGCGAGGCGCTTGAGCTTCGTGACGGCGATAAGAAACGTTATCACGGAAAAGGTGTTCTGCAGGCCGTCGCTCACGTGAATGGTGAGATTTCGAAAGCCCTGACCGGCCAGAGTTTCACGTCCCAAGAAGCACTCGATGAAGCCCTGATCAAGCTCGATGGTACGAAAAATAAAGGAAATTTCGGAGCAAACGCGATCCTCGGCGTGAGCATGGCTTTCATGCGCGCGGAATCGCTCGTCACGAAAACTCCGACCTACAAGGTGCTTGCGAAAAATTTCGGTACTGATGGAGTCACGCTCCCGGTGCCGCTCATGAATATTTTGAACGGCGGAAAACACGCGGATAACGGGCTTGCGATCCAGGAGTTCATGATTGCACCTGTGGGGTTTGCGAAATTCTCGGACGCCCTTCGCGCGGGATCTGAAGTTTTCCATACGCTGAAGAAAATTCTGCATGGAAAAGGTTTATCGACCGGTGTGGGTGATGAAGGTGGTTTTGCTCCCGCTGTTCCGGGCGCGAACGCGCACGAACAAGTTCTGAAACTCATTCTCCAGGCGATCACTGAAGCCGGTTACACGCCCGGAAAAAATATTTTCTTAGCGCTCGACTGTGCGGCTTCCGAATTCCTCGATAAGTCGGCTTCAACGACGACTTATGATTTCGAGGGTATGAAGAAAAAATCGAGCGAAATGATCGCGCTCTATTCGGAATGGGTTTCGAAATATCCGATTATTTCTATTGAAGACGGGCTCGCCGAACACGATTGGGAAGGGTGGGCTCAGCTCACGAAAACTCTGGGCTCAAAAATTCAGCTCGTCGGCGATGATCTATTCGTCACGAACATTGAGTTCTTACAAAAGGGGATTCAATCGAAGGTCGGTAACTCGATTCTGATTAAACTGAATCAGATCGGGACCGTGACCGAAACTCTCCGAACCATGAAGATGGCAAAAAATGCCCAGTACACCCAGGTCGCCTCTCACCGATCAGGCGAAACCGAAGATACTTTTCTCGCGGATCTCGCTGTGGGCACGGATTGTGGGCAAATCAAGACGGGTTCTCTGTCCCGTACGGATCGGATCGCAAAGTACAACCAGCTCATTCGGATCGAAGAAGAATTGGGATCAAAAGCAAAATTTGCAGGATCTAACGCATTCAGGTTAAACTTGAATTAAGTAGTTGGTTGAGCAAGGATGCTCGACGCAGTTCGAAGCTGCAACAAACCAGGAAGGTCCCCCAGCTCATGCTTGTGCGGTTCGCCGCTCTCGCCAGACGCTTTATTCTCCTCTTCGCACCGTCTCGAATGACGCCGAATCGCCTTTGGGTGGCGATCTTTTCCCTTTGGCTCTTTTTATTATCCGGCGTTTTTCACGGATTTTTCGGCGGTTCTCCGGGAGTTTTTCAGTGGCTCCAGCTTCGCGCTCTACTTTCGGATCGCCAAACCGAACTCGAAAAATCACAGCTCGAAATCGCAAAACTCGAAGCCGATTCGGTTGCTCTCGAAACCGATCGCGCGGTTCAAGAACGCGAAATTCGTCGCGTGCTGGGATACACTTCTAAGAACGAAATCATCTTTGATTTCTCGCTCTCTCAGTCGGCGACCCTCCGCCGTGAGAAGCGCCCAGACGCCAAGAAATAATCTGATCAGCTCATTTAAAATCACTGCCAAGCCTTGTTCCTGGCTTCTGGAACGGGAATCGCGCCAAATCTTTGACCCCTCCTTGACGCTCCATTGAAAAGCGATCAGACTAATTCTGTGGGCGCTATTGATGGCGCTGTGAGATCAACGGAAGGATCCAAAACACGCATGGCAGTAGGAAAAGTAAAGTGGTTCAACGACGCTAAAGGTTATGGCTTCATTGAACGTCAGGGTGGGTACCTCGGCTCAGCAGCTTCATCTTCCACCGAGGAAATTTTCGTACATTACAGCGCGATCTTGGGCGACGGCCACAAGACTCTTGCCGAGGGCACGGAGGTCGAATTCGACATCTATGAAGGCCCTAAAGGAAAGACGGCTCAGAATGTGATGCCGAGGGCTTAGAGCTTTCGGGGTCTATAATGGCAGTGTTCCTGGCGAACCCTTGAGGGGTGTTTCCCTTGGGATTTTTTTATAACTATCTGAAATTCATGACTTAAAACCCATTTTAGCTGCTCGATTCTGTAGTGGTTGACGCGACGCGATAAATCAATATATAAGCCCCCTCATTGTTTGGGGTTTATTTAAAAAGGGGTTTTTTCCATGAATCATCATTTCCGTAATTCCGTGCTCGCGTGCGTTCTCGCTCTCGGCGCGCTTCAAGTCGCTTCTGCTAATGAAACATTTTGTATTGGAAGCTTTCAGGACACTTCATACGCAAGTGTTTTCGGACTCGCCCGCTACCGCATCATCTGCGATGACGGAAAATCCGACTCCGTTCAAAAGGGTTGGAGCTACAGTAATTCCGCTCATAAAGTTTTGTTTGAAACAAAAGCACTACCGATGGCTGATCAGATGGGCGTGGCTTTGATTTCGGAGCGATCGAATAACGAATACGGCTCTCGCGACGTTTTTCGTACTAAGGGTGGAGAAAAGCCGGGACGGATTGCGTTTCTCGAGCGTTTTACTTCAAAACGTCGCGGTGTAGTTACTGAAACGCTCACGCTCAGAGACTCTGGCAAAGTGACAAGCTTTCCTGCTGAGGTCATCGCATCTGCTGACGATCTTTCGAACGTCGATAAAGTTACTGCTCAAGAAGGTATGGCTCGAAGCGGAGCGATTAAGCCCGATTACAGCAGCGACGCTCAGCTTTTCATCCTCTTTCGCTGATTTTTAATAACTTTTATTTGAGAATGGCTCGTCCCTTTCATGAGGGATGGGCCATTTTTTTAATGTCGAACGGCGAGTGAGAAAAATGAAGCCTATTGCGGCTTAGCTCATCCGTTTGTAGAGCTTGAGCACCTTATCCCGCTGAACAGAGTGATCCACGATCGGATTCACTGGTTCATGGATCTCTTTCACCGAGCGCGAAGCTAATTCCGGAACCCACTTCTTCACATAGAGTCCCTCGGGATCAAAACGTTCGCCCTGCGAAGTGGGATTAAAAATTCGAAAATAGGGTTGAGGATCGCAGCCGGTAGACGCCGCCCACTGCCAGCCTCCGTTATTCGGGGCAAGATCCCCATCCAATAGTTTTTCCATGAAGTAGCGCTCTCCCCATCGATAATCGATCAGGAGATCTTTTGTGAGAAAGGATGCGACGATCATTCGCACGCGATTATGCATCCAGCCCGTAGCGTTCAGTTGTCGCATTCCCGCGTCCTCGATCGGGTAGCCCGTGCGGCCCTCTTTCCACGCTTCAAAAAGTTTTTTATCGTTTTCCCACTCCAAGTTTTTATATTTTGGATTGAAGGACTCATGCTCGACCGAGGGTCGATGCCAAAGAATATGGTAGTAAAATTCCCGCCAAATCAGTTCCTCAAAATACTTAAGCTCCGAGCCCTTCGATCGAGGAGTGAGTTTTAAGAGTGCAATGACCTGCGGAACCGTGATCGACCCGTTCTTGAGATAAATTGAAATCTGAGAGGTGCCGGGGATTGATGGAATATCGCGGCCGGACTCGTAACTCTCAAGGCTACGGTCCTTGAAAGTCCGAAGAGCTTTTT
>CAYOJT010000093.1:0-9854 GCA_964404365.1 uncultured Bacteriovoracaceae bacterium | reverse complement strand
GTTCTCTCCAAAGGACTGAAGGTCATGGACTCCACAGCAATTTCTCTCTGCATGGATAACAAACTACCGATCGTAGTTTTCAATCTCCATGAAAGAGGCGCTCTGAAACGGGTGGTTGCTGGAGAGGCCGTCGGTACTCTGGTGAAGTAAAAATTCTGGCCTGCTTGGTTCATTCAACCCAGCAGGCCTTTTTCGTTTATACCGATTTTCTTTTTAGAAAAAACAAGACAGGAGAAACCTTATGTCTAAAGAAATCCTCGATTCAATGAACGTCCACATGGACAAGAGCTTAACAAGCCTGAAGACCGAACTTGCGAAAGTTCGTACGGGTCGCGCTTCGACCGCGCTCGTTGAACCCGTCTACATCGATTATTACGGATCGAACTCCCCCCTGAACCAAGTCGCAAACGTCACGACTCCTGACGCCCGCACGATTCAGATTGCTCCATGGGATGGTTCGATGCTTGCGGCAATTGAAAAAGCGATCTTGGCTGCAAACTTAGGCCTCACGCCTCAAAGCGACGGAAAAGTGATCCGCATCAACGTTCCAGCGATGACGGAAGAACGCCGTAAAGAAATGGTGAAACTCATTAAAAAAATGGGCGAAGACACTAAAGTCGCTATCCGCACCACCCGCCGCGAAGGAAATGAAGCGGTTAAGGCTGCGAAAATGACCGAAGACGAATCGAAAAAGGTTCAGGAGCAGATCCAAAAGAAAACGGACGAAAAGTCCGCCGAAGTGGATAAGCTCATCTCGGCAAAAGAAAAAGAAATCATGACGATCTAGTTTTTTGATCCCATGACGAAAACCCCAAAACACATCGCGATCATCATGGATGGCAACGGCCGTTGGGCTGAGCGCCGTGGATATCCGCGTGTTTTTGGTCACGTCAGGGGAGCGTCTCGAATTAAACCGATTGTGCGCGAAGCGGATCGTCTCGGAGTGAAGGCCCTCACGCTTTACGCTTTCTCGACTGAAAACTGGTCACGTCCGGAGACGGAACTTTCCGTGCTCTGGAAGTTACTCGTGAAGTTCTTGAAAAAAGAAGAAGCGGACCTCATGAAAAACAACGTCCGACTTCGCGTCATCGGCGAAATCGAAAGACTCTCACCTACGGTGCGCGAGGTACTGGACCCAGCTATCGCGCGACTCTCGAAGAACACCGGTCTTCAACTTAATTTTGCAGTTTCCTACGGATCACGTCGCGAAATACTGAAGGCCTCTCAGAATTTAATTCGCGAATGCTCTGAAAAAGGCATCGACCCTTCAACGCTCACTGAAGCAGATTTTGAACGACACCTTTGGACATCCTGCCTAGGCGAGCTTTCAAACGTGGATTTCATGATTCGCACGAGCGGGGAAATTCGGATTTCGAATTTTCTACTTTGGCAGGCCGCTTACGCCGAATACCTCTTTTTAGAAAAATGCTGGCCCGATTTCAGCGCTCAGGACCTGACTGATGCGGTGAAAGAATTCGCCAGCCGTGACCGTCGCTTTGGCGGAATTAAGACCACTCGAACTGCTGCCGTACCTCTACAACAGGAGAAGCTCGCATGAGCCACGCAATCACTATGACGGATGAGTTAAAAAAGAGAATCAGAACCGCTGTAATTGGCGTTTCCGGTATTCTTCTCCTACTCGCATTCGGCGGAACACTGGGAGCGGTTTTGATCGCGACTGCGATTTCGCTCGGAATGATTTACGAGTTCACGGAAATTACGCTCTCTTTGCCTGATAAAAAGGAAAAGCGTTTTGCGATGCTCGGGTGCGCTTGGCTCCTTCAGTTTACAAACTTTTGGATCGCTGGTGGCGAATTCGGTCTCCTATCGCTTTTCTTTTTAGGCTTTACCGTATTTTTCCTGGTCACCGCTGAGCGCTATCAAGGAGAAGAACTGAAAACCCATTATGTTGAGTTGATGTACTGCATTTTCGGATTCATCTACCTCGCATTCCTACCGAGCTATCTCGTGTCACTCCGCCAGTCGGCGTACGGGGCACATTGGTCGATTCTCTTTCTTTTCATCATTTGGGCAAACGACGTCGGCGCTTATTTCGCGGGCTCGAAGTACGGAAAAACTCGCCTCTACCCTCACATCAGCCCTAAGAAATCTTGGGAGGGTGCATATGGCGGCGCAGCGGCTTCCCTGATCATAACGATCCTCTTTAAGTTAACTGTTTTTAAGGCGCTCTCCTGGACAGGGATGGTCATTATCCCGCTCGTTTTAAGCGTTTCTGGACCCGTCGGAGATTTGGCGGAGAGTTTTTTCAAGCGTTCCTTCGATAAAAAGGACTCAGGACAAATTCTTCCCGGACACGGCGGTTTTCTCGACCGCTTCGATAGTGTAGTCTTTTCCTTACCGGTCATGGTCGCTTTGACTCGTATTTTCGGGGCGGTTTGATCGTTTGAACAAGGACGGATCCTTGTTTCCCCAACCGTAAGGAATAACCATCGTGCTTTCCATCTTAGGCTTTCTGATCATGCTCGCCCCACTCGTCATTGTTCACGAGTTGGGACATTTTCTTTTCGCAAAACTCTTCAACGTAAAAGCGGAAGCTTTCTCGATCGGATTTGGTCCACGAATCTGGAGACGACAAATTGGAGAAACTGAATGGCGCGTTTCCGCGATTCCACTCGGTGGTTACGTTAAACTTTTAGGCGAAGATCCGGAACAGCCTCTCGCTCCTGAAGAAAAGGCTCGCGCGCTTCAGTACCAGGCCCCTTGGAAACGTTTCTTCATTTTCTTCGGTGGCCCTCTTTTCAATTTCCTTTGGGCGATCCTCGTTTATTGCGCGATTATGCTGATCGGTGAGCCACAAGTCGCAACCGAAATCGCTCGCATCCTCCCCAATTCGAACGCGGCAAACGCGGGCTTTATCTCCGGTGACACGGTCCTTGAAGTCGACGGTTCAAAAGTTCGACTCTTCGAAGAGGTCGCAACTAAAATCGACGCGAAACCTGAACAACCCGTTCGCTTCTTGATTTCACGAAAAGACGTCATGACCGGTGAAACGACGACGAAGGAACTCACCGCTACTCCTACGAAACGTGAAGGTTTCTCAGTTTATGGCGAACAGACACACGTGGGAGAAATCGAAGGATTTCAACCCCTCGCTCGCGATGTGATTGCGGGCGTTTCGAATCTCGACTCAATCGCTGGTAAAGCCGGATTTCGCACCGGCGATCGCGTGAATTCTATTTCAGGTAAACCGGTTAAAAACTGGGAAGAAATCGAAGCGATTTATGCGCGCCTTTCTGCAGAGAGCGCCTTCCAGATTCAGTGGTCAGCCGTTCATGATGGAAATAAATCGATTACCAGTGAGTTTAAAAAGCCGAAGAAATCGATCTCGCTGGGCGATGATTTCGGTCTCTACTCGACGGAACTCTTCATCGATAAAGCTGTAGAAAAATCACCTGCGCTCGAATCCGGCATCCGTCCCGGCGATCGCATGGTGAGTGTAGAAGGGCGCCCTGTCACGCATTTCTTCGCCCTTCGAGAGGCGGTCCAGAAAGCCGGAGAAACCCGGGGAAAAGTGAAAATCACCTGGGAGCGTGAAGGAAAACTCATTGAGAAAGAACTCACGCCGAACGCTACCACGAGTCGCGATGCCCTTCTCAATAAACAGACACAGTTCACGATCGGGATCGTTCCTCTTGTTCACCTTGCAGAACCAAAAACGATCATCGAAAGAACTCTAAATCCGTTCATGCTCCTCTATAAAGGAACTGAGCGAATGCTCGTTTTCTCTTATCGAAATTTCGTTTCGATCAAAAAAATGTTCACAGGTGATGTCTCCATGGCGACCCTGGGCGGACCTATTTTGATTGGGAAGATCGCTGGCGAGTCACTCTCGCGCGGATTGCTCGCGTTCCTAGGAACAATGGCCATTCTTTCGATTGGACTGGGCGTATTGAACATTCTTCCAATTCCGGTTTTGGATGGCGGACACATTCTCCTCCTGCTTATTGAAACGGTTCGAGGAAAACCCCTCTCGATGAAACAATTGGAAGCCGTTCAGATGTTCGGCCTTTCCATCATCGCGGCGCTCATGTTCGTTGTTTTGAAAAACGATCTCACCCGTTTGCCGTTCTTCAACTAAGAGGTTTCGTTTGAAACTGGTCCTCGCATGAAACTGATCGCCTGGGATACTTCCGCTAAAGCGGGTGCACTGGTTGCGCTCGAGTGGGATTCAAAGCCCCTATCCTCCCAATCCGAACGTTATCGAATCGTGAGCGAATGGACGCTGAACGTCGATGCCGCTCAACATTCAGAGCGCCTACTCTGGGGTATTCACCAGATGCTGGAGGGCTGCAGCTGGAAGCTATCGGACGTTGATTATTTTGGTGTAGGAGTCGGACCGGGTAGTTTTACAGGGCTAAGAATCGGGGTCACGACCGCAAGAACACTCGCCCATACGCTTGGAAAACCACTCGTCGGAGTCTCTTCCCTCGCAGCTCTGGCGCGTCCGACAGCGCTTCATTTTTCAGATCAAGCGGATCGTACGGTCGTCGTCGCAACGAGCGATGCCGCAAAAGGCGAGCTCTTTACCTTCGTCGGAGCATCTCGCGCACTCCTCGACTGCGCAGCTTTCTCCGATGGCGATCGCCCGGGCGTATGGAAACGTGGGGTGGATGAATGTGTCTCTACTCCTGAGGAAATCGTGAAACTCGTGAAAAAGAAACTCA
This sequence comes from uncultured Bacteriovoracaceae bacterium, assembly GCA_964404365.1. Classification (GTDB taxonomy): domain Bacteria; phylum Bdellovibrionota; class UBA1018; order UBA1018; family UBA1018; genus JACMQW01. The sequence continues at coordinate 5,169 of CAYOJT010000093.1, read as the reverse complement.
GCGAGGGCGGAAAAAAATCCCACTGGGTTCGAGTGGGTGAAGGACGAAATCGTTATCCAGAGCTTTGGAAGGCGCTCCCAAAAGGCCAAGAAGTCGAATGTCCGATTCCGGGAGTGCACGCTGTCCAAGGGCGATTCCTGGGAATGCTCGTTTGGGAAGCCATTCAAGCCGGAATTCAAAGAAAAGCGCTCGAAGTTCATCCTCGCTACATTCGCGAATCCGATCCCGAGAAAAAACTTAAAGCGGGGTTACTTAAGCCCTCACCGCGCTCCAAGCGCGAGGATAACTGATCGGAATGAACACTCCACTCGGCCCAATATTCGCCTTCATGTCGTCTGTCACTTGGGCGATCGGTTCGGCGGAGTACTCGAAGTACTCCTCACGATTCTCAGCTTTCCGAATCAACTACAATCGAGCGCTCATCGCACTTCCACTTTTCATCTTCTCTGTATTTATTTTTTCAGGCGGTATCCAGGGTGGATTCACTGCCTTTCAAACTTTACGCCCGGAGCATCTCACCTGGTTTGCGATTTCCGTGGTCGCCTCCTACTCACTGGGAGATGCCTTTTTTCTTTGGAGTACTCTTTCGCTCGGTGTCCCGGGCGCTCTCGCGATCGCATCGTCTTATCCAATCTTGAACGCTCTATTTTCTGTGATCGTTGAAGGATCAAATCTCGCGCTGATTCAGTGGCTAGGCCTGCTAGTGGCCGTTCTCGGGATCGTGATTGTAATTTTGAATCAACCCCCTAGAAAAACCGTGATTGAAAATCCGGACGCTGAACGAAAATCTCATAGTAAAGCGCTTGGAATCGGATTTGCGATTTTGACCGCTGTGGCCTGGTCCGTAAATTCGATTGCGGTCTCGAAAGCCGCGCGCGATTTAGATCCGAGCGTTGGAAATACAGCGCGGATGTTTTTCGCGCTCGTCCTCTGCTTGGTCTTTGGCCGCTTGATCGGGAAAGAGAAACTGAAACCCTTGCCGCTTTCCGTTTTGAAAACATTGGGACCCATCATGGCCCTTGAGTCTTTCGTCGGTTGCTACTTTTTCGTTTACGGCTTGTCTCGCTCGAACTTGGTTCTGGCGAGTATTCTCACTTCTCTTGCGCCTGTGATTTCTGTGCCGGTGACTGTGGCGCTCAAGCTCGAAGCTTTCTCCTGGAAACGAGCGCTCGGAGTCGTGATCGTCGTCTTGGGACTTGCTCTCCTCGTCGCTGACCACTGATTTAACTCAAGCGGCCATAAATGAGCGCCCGAAGTCTCGCTAACCTCCGATTATCTCAATACATTTAACCCTTTTCACACGCGGGTTATTCCTTGATTTCCGCTCTCGACTACGATTGACTCGTAGCAAGAAACACTATGGCCGTACGAAAAATATATATCGTTCCTAACCTCGTAACGACAGCAAACCTCTTCTGTGGTTTTGCGTCGATTGTTCAATCCATCCATGGCGAATTCGTGACCGCCGCTTGGCTCCTCATCGCAGCCGGAGTCTTCGATATGCTGGACGGTCGTATCGCTCGTCTCGCAAAAGCGACCTCCGCGTTCGGTGTCGAATACGATTCGATGGCCGATCTTGTTTCGTTTGGATTGGCGCCAGCACTACTCATGTATCAATGGGCGCTTGAGCCGATGGGACGGCTAGGGATGCTGAGCGCATTCCTCTACGCCACTTGCGCAGCTCTTCGTCTCGCTCGTTTCAACGTCAACACCCAAACCGTGTCGAAGGCTTACTTCCAAGGCGTAGCTTCCCCGATCGCGGCGGGCTGCCTGACCACACTCGTAATCTTCCAAAATGCGACCGGCTTTCCCTCGGACGAAACTTTCATCGCGAAACGCATTTTCGCGCTCGTCCTCACCGTCATCATCGGCACGCTCATGGTGACGACTATCCCATTTCCGAGCTTCAAAGAGCTCAACTGGAGATCTCGCTCGAGCTTCGGCTATCTGATGATCGGTGTGATGATCATGGTGCTGATTGCGGTTGCTCCAGAAGTGACGCTTTTCCTGCTGAACATTTCCTACTTAAGTCTCAGCCTCGCTTGGAACGCTTTTCGTGCTCTTCGCGGTAACCCAGTAGACATTAAAAAATCATCAACCCCTGCACCGACATCGGAGAAATGAAGAAATTTAAAATCGCTATCATCGGAGCAACGGGGGCCGTCGGTCGAGCAATGACCGACGTTTTAAACAGTCGTCCCTTTCCGATCGATTCCGTTCTTCCTTTTGCATCCGAGCGTTCTGAAGGGAAAAAAATCAGAATCCAAAACCGAGAGTACGTCTGCCAAACCTTGAAACCCGGCTGTTTCGATGGCGTCGATTTCGCGTTCTTTGATGTTTCCGATCAAATTTCAAAGGAATGGGTCCCGGAAGCTCTCAAGGCCGGAGCCTACGTCATTGATAACTCCGGCACGTTCCGCATGAATCCAGAAATTCCGCTCGTCGTTCCGGAAGTGAACGGAAATCTCGTCGACGATGCCGTACGCTCCCAAGACTCTGCCAGAAAACTTTTCGCAGGTCCGAATTGCACGACCATTCAACTGGTTGCGGCTCTGAAACCGCTTCACGAGCGGTTCGGGTTAAAACGCGTTTCCGTTTCGACCTATCAGGCGGTGAGCGGCGCGGGCTCTGAAGCGATGAATGAGTTAAAAACCCAAACCGAAAATCATTTGAAAGATTCTCCGGTGAGCGCCTCTGTTTTTAAACACCCGATTCCATTTAACTGCATTCCTCAGATCGGCGGCTTTGATAACGAGGGCCACACGAGCGAGGAAAAAAAGGTCATGCTCGAAACTCAGAAGATTTTGGGACTTCCGGGACTTCGCGTTTCCTGCACCGCCGTCCGAGTTCCCGTTTTCATGGGCCATAGCGAAAGCGTAGCCATGGAGTTCGAAAAACCCGTCGACGTCTCGCTAGCGCGTGAAGCCTTGAAAGCGTTTTCCGGCGTGAGCGTTCTCGATTCGCCCAAAGATTCCGTCTATCCGATGAACTCAACCCCGAAGGGTTACCCCATTCCATCCGCATCGGGTACCGATCCTGTTTATGTGGGACGTCTTCGACGTGACCCTTCTTGTGAAAATGGACTTCAAATGTGGGTGGTTGCCGACAATTTGAGAAAAGGCGCAGCCCTCAACGCAGTACAAATCGCGGAGAGGGTCATTCATGCGCTTTCTTAACTCTGCACTCCTTGCGCTTGCGATCCTTACGAAATCGGCGCTGGCGCTCACCGTTGCTCCTGAAGGCCCCTACGTATTTGATAGCGACTCAGGTACTCCACGCATGTTCATTGCGACGACTGCAATCAATATCGGCGCGATCGATACGGGAGAAAGCTTTAAACAGTTCGACATGGCATCACTCGCACTTACCCCACCGAGTGGCGGAACCTCCGGACCTTTGATCGCTCTCTATGTGACCGATATTCCGACCGATAAAGAAAACCTTCAGATTCTAGCCGTCACGAGCAGCGGCCATACGATCGCCCCTGTCTATCCCTCCACCACGACGGGTGACACGAATTTCGGAGCGCCCGCGAATGCTTACTTTTACTCCGTTAAAACAAACGGTGCGACGTCACTTTGGCTCTACGTAAATTTGTTCGCCATCTGTCAGATGGCCGGAGCTGGCGTCGATGGCTGTAACGGTAATGCCGTAGTAACTGCATCAACCGGCGGTTCGTGGGGATTTCAGCTGAAAGCCATTGCACGTGATGATACCGAATCCCTCACAACTGTTCCGACCACTGTCACAGGTGCATACACCTTCCTCATTTATCCTCAAGCGAACCAAGGCGCGACCGCGTGTTCAGGTTCTTCACCTTACTTTTTTCCAGCCGATGGCTCGATCCTGGTAAACCCTGGCCGTTTTACTTTCACTGCGAATAGCTCCGGCTCTTCGACTGTAAAAAGAAAACTCGTTGTGATGGCAAACAGTCCAGCAGCAGGGGCTTTCGCCTACACCGATACGACCTGGACCGCACACACCATCGTCGGTCGTGGCAGCCCAATAAGCGAACAAAGTTACGACGGATTTACAAATTATACTCCTACGAACGCGATGACCTACGCAGGCGGATACGCGTTTCAAGACAGCGCCGGCGTTATGACCACAAGCGCATGTACACCCGACACAATGGTGGCAGGAGAAATCGCGAGCTTCTTAAAAGAAAGCAATTGTTTCATCGCTGGGGCATCCTTTCAGGACGAGAATGCAAAGCCGGTCCTCATGCTTCGAAAATTTCGAGACCAAGTCCTGTCCAAAACGAAACTCGGTCGTGAATTTATCGGTTTTTACTACACGAAAGGTCCGATCGCCGCTCGTTGGTTAAAGGAACATCCCTATTTCCGGATCCCGGCGCTCGGGATGCTCGTTCATGTTCAGATTCTCGCTTGGATTGCCCTACATCCCATCAGTCTTTTTATTCCAATTCTGACTTTGCTGTTAATGGGCTTCGGATTCGGACTTTTAAAATCCCGCTCGATTGTCGCGGTTCTAGCGCTTGCGCTGGTTTCGAGTGGGAATGCGCGCGCTGAAGGTGCGCCTTCAAAGCCGGTTTCAAATACTCCCTACATCGATTCCCTCCTGAGCAGCATCAAGGAAGAAGATGGGGCCGTAGTTGAACCTACGGATAAGAACCCTGAGCCGTATATCCGATCACTGAAGAAGCGCCTGAAAAAGGGCGACTCCAGTGCGGGTTACACCGAAGCTCTGAAAAAGGATCTCGACCCAGAAGACGACTCCAAGGGTTACACCGATCAGATCAAGAAGCAGATCGGTCCGGGTGAACAGAAAAGCGCGATCGCTGATTTTAAATCCGGGAAAAAGCTCACTGAACGTCGCGGTGATACGCGCGCGAAGGGCTCCTTCGGATTTCGCCTGATGACGGCATCGAATCGTACGTATAATGCGGGATCAGCTGAAGAGGTCTCCTACGAAACAGCCTACGGGAAGAGCTGGACACCCGATCTCCTCTTCTCCTTTGAGCGAAGACCCTTTAAGGGCTGGGCTGCGGATCGCTTAGGCGTGATGGGAGCATTCGGGTTTTCCTGGGCCCAAGCGGATGCAAAATTTAAATATGCACTCCCCGTCGGGAGCTTCGGTTCAACCTCGCAGACTAAACTTCGCTTCATCACTTTTCCGCTCCTCGTCGGCTTAAGCTATAAAATGAAT
>CAYOJT010000092.1:8644-9901 GCA_964404365.1 uncultured Bacteriovoracaceae bacterium | reverse complement strand
AAGTAGATTTGAGCATGCGACAGAATGTCTCGCACCCTAACTGAACTGACTCATCTCCGAGTAAAACACTTTTCGAAACTGAGCGTGGTCTCATTTCTGGCAGAGATGAGGCCGTCACAGAATTGGCACCGATGTTGATATGTGGACATTGATTCACACAACACACCTCACTCAAGGAGAAGGTTATGAAGAGAAAACTCGCTTACGGAATTTTAGGATTATTCGCACTTTCCACCTCGGCATTCAGTGCACAACCCGGTGGACCTATTGTTGAGCACGTTCAAATGCCTGAGAAAGTCTTCAGCCCAGTGGGTTTCGACAACAACGACAACTCCCAAGTCGTCCTGTTCGGTCACTTCCCACACAACTGCTACAAAGCAGGACCTGCGACTTACACGGTCGTTGGAAACGAAATCCTCGTGAAGAATACTTCGACCGAGAACACCGCAATCGACCCTTGTATCAAAGCACCAGTACCTTGGACGACGACTCTGAACCTCGGCATGCTTGCTCCGGGTAAATATTCGGTCAAGATCGCTGATGACACTGGAAAATGGGTTCCTTATACGGACTTGAGTGTCTCGACTGCTCTCACCGAGCGTACGGATGATTATAATTATTCTTACGTTGAAGGCGCGATCATCGATCGTTCGGGTGGAACGCCAGTTCTCGCGATTACCGGTACGTTCAGCCTCACCTGTATGCAGCTCGGCGCAGTTGAAGTTCGCGAGTCTGCAGGCGTGATCGCAGTTCTTCCAACCGTTCAAATCTGGGAAAGCAGCACCTGCGGATATCCGTTCCTCCCAATTCCTTACACGAAGCGCGTTCAATTGCCTTCTTACTTAAAAGGCCCAACCCTCATCCACATTCGTTCGATGAACGGTCAAGCCTTGAACCAAGTCGTAGAATTCTAATTGATTAGAACGGAGACACCATTCCATGAAAAAAAATATCCATCCTGCAGAAAGAATCATTCGAGTAGTTGTAGGCGCTTTATTAGTGAGTATGGCTTTTCTCGGACCGAAAAATCCTTGGTATTTTCTCGGCCTGATTCCTCTGCTGACGGGATTTGTGGGATGGTGTCCTCCCTACGCACTTCTTGGGATCAGTACCTGCCGTAAGGCGGCGGTGATCTTCATGACCCTTGTGATAAATCCGATAGAACCTGCGCGGGCGGATGTTCCGCTCGTGCAGGTCCCCATTGTCGACGCATATCTCCCTCCACACGGGTATGATGATAACGACAACATTCAAGTG
>CAYOJT010000092.1:0-8634 GCA_964404365.1 uncultured Bacteriovoracaceae bacterium | reverse complement strand
GCTGAACGTTCAGCTCCCCGATCCGTGTTACACTTTCGACTCAGCCAAGTTCACCCTAGAGGGTCAAAAAATTAATATCGTAGCGATGGGCTGGAGACGTTACGATGGCGCATGCAGCGGGGGGGAGCTCCTCGAGCCGTCGAACATCACGACGGTCATGACTCTTGGACGCCTAGATAAAGGCGAATACGAAATCCAAGTGAAGACGCCGGAAGGCGGAACTGGAAAGAAAAGTTTCGAAGTCGCAGCAGCAAAAGCTACAACAATCGACGACCTGAACTACGCTCAAGTCACCAATATTATGATTAATGAATTCTACGCTCCGACAGAAACGATTAAGGCGAAACTTATGGGGCGCTATAATCCAAGCTGCGAGAAAGTCGTATCCGAAGTGAAATTCTGGGTGGATGGAGACGCGGTCGTATCGATTCCTACAGTCACGAAAATCGAAGGTCGCTCCTGCGCCCAAGGTGTAATGGAGCAGTACACGCGGAGCTTCGTGATTGGAAAGTTAAAACCAGGAACGTATCTGATTCATGCCCGCAGTAAGGGCGGCACTTCCTATAACCGCTTGATCACCGTTGTGACTCTTCAGCCTTAAGCGTTCTCGGTGTAGTTAACGATCTTGTCGCGTGACTTCTATCGTGAGTTGTTCGCCTTCGAACATCGGGCCCGGTAGAGTCACGCCGCTTCTTTTCCGGCTGCCCGGGATCACACTCGTAACGAGCCAGCGACTCGATTTCGCGCCTTCCACAAAAAGTTCCGCGTAACTCGCCTCAACGCTCGGAGCGTCTTCATCGAAATACGCAGACACGCGGGCCTTCGGCGTGACCGTGATTTTTAAGTATTCAAAGGTCTTATCTTGAACGCCGACGAGAAGATCGTTCTTAGAATCGACATCGACTTGGGTGCGTAGCTTAATCTGAGGCATGTTTGAAATCTTATCTTAAGAGGAAGAAAAACTAGGAGCAGCAAAAGAGCGCTCCGGCTTCTTTTTCGTTAAAACGTCACAATCGTTACAAAGGTGAACCTGCATTTGCGCCCAATTCACCCAGTCGCCATCCACTTGAGCGAAGATGAGTCGGCAGTGGAAGCATTTGAACTGTTTCTTACTGAACTTGGTAGGTGTGTGCATGAGGTGTGTCTGTCCTTTGGAAGAGTCGCTTATAGCATCAATTCGCAGAAAAGGCTTTTATCTTCTGTGTCATCCAAGGCGCAGAGGCGTGATTTGTCGCCGATATTTTCGACGTTTTTAATGAAAAGGCCATAAAACGACATTCGTCAGAGAAATTCCTGATTCATTTCAAGCGCGGACACCCCCTGGATTGTTCACGAATTTTGCACCTATTGAGGGTAGGGGTTTTGGCATATGGGCACAGGGGTTTCATATCAAGCGGCGGCGTCGTCACTGTTTTTCTTCATGGTACTCGTCTTGGCTGGCTGTCAAGGACCGGGAGTAAATTCTTATTCCTTCGACCCGAAACCACAGCTTTTTTCTTCGGAAGGTCCAATTTTGGATCCACTGCCTACGCCTCGAGTTGAAGGGGGTGAGAACCCTCATACGCCGCCGCCGACACTGCCTCCTGGTATCGACGATCCGGAAGGGTTACATGGCGGTCATTTTGACTTAGATACATCCCATAAGGTCTATCCACTCAGTGCAGGAACAACCGACCATCACGTGCATGAGTACGATGATAAGTACCATACGAATACGATGAATTTTTTCGGTCTTGCTGACCCGAAATTTGGAGAGATTCAGGAACTGATCCCTGATCCACAACAGCGGTTCGTTTTGATTGTTTCAAATGCTGAGCTCTCGAAATCCGGAATGTTACAAATTAATAATAACGTTCTGAACGTTCTGGATTATCAGAATGCCTCTCGAAGTAAGCTTCAATCCGGTGGTTCACTCCAAGTCTTCACATTAGGAGTGCCGCAGGTCGCGGGAGACCAACAGCTTTCGAGCTTCAAATTAGCGTTCCCGGTTGATGCAATCGCGAGCGGTGGAATTATCCCAACCGCTACCGGCTGTGTTCGAAAAAATGAGCCTGGCGCTAAGGGCGAATATCGAAATGGAGCGCTCGTCGTTCAGGCCGTTCGTGCGGACGCAGTCGACTTGGATCCGTCGCTTGGGGTCGCGCGCAGTAGTAGCGATCTATTATGGGAAGCGACCGTCTTTTGGCATTGGGATGGTGCGTGCTACGGGAAGTAATACTTTCTAGTCACTCGCTCGGAAGCAACTCGCAGAACTAGTCAGCATGTGAGGGGCGCCCACGTGGGAAAAGACAAAGCCCCAACCGCGCGCGCAGCCAGGGCCTTCTCCACTTTTATGAGGACAGAAAATTAGTTCGCGGAGATCTGAACTTTAAAGTCAGCTGCGAGTGGTGCCTTCTCGTCTTCTACGAGCAGGAAGACCACTGGAACGCGATCCGTTTTAACCGATCCAAGCAGCGTGTAAGCTACCCAGCCAGTGTTCGCGAACTCTCCGCGGCGGAAAGCATCAGGCTTCAAGATCTCGCCCAATTGTTTGTGACCTGGAACGGTCCAAACCTGGTGAAGAAGTTTCGAGAGCTCTTCGTTCATACCAGGGGTTACGAAATCCGTGAGCTTTTTCGTGTTTGGCTTGAGACCGTTCTCATCGTCTTCGCCGTGCGGGAAAACGTAAGCATCGACGGTATCGTTACCAATCGGAATTCCGCCGAACCAGTGGGTACAGCCGAGGAAAGAGCTCATGGCGCTGTAAGGCTCGTTCTTTTCGTTGCGTAAGCGCCAAGGGCTAGCCGCATCTCGGGAATCCATTCCAGCGAGCGTGAAAAACTGTTTTGCACGCGCACCTTCTTGGGAATCCAGAAGAATTGGGATCATGAGAGTGCCTGGGATCGTGTAGATCAAATCGTCACGAAGCATTCCTTCCGTCCCACGCTTCCCTTCGAAAGCTACCGTGAGCTTCATGTCGTTGGGTTCGTAGAACTGGTACATGTAGTTTTGGGAAGTGAAGTGTTTTTTGAACGCTTCAAAGGTCGCTTCACTTACCGCAACTACAAGCTTCTCTTCGCCGAGGGCGTATTTTGGGATCTCGTTCCCAACTGGAGCGTTTTCGAATTTGCGAACGACCCAGCTCGCTCCGGTTTCGGCGAGGTACTTACCGACCTCGCTGTCTGGTGCAGGCTTCGTAACGTCGCCTCCGTGTAACCGCTTTTGGACCTGATCAAGAGTAAGGTCTTCGGTTGCAAACGCAGATCCCGTCGAGACGAGAAGCGCGAGGAGAGAGGATTTCAACTTTAGAGCTGGGTTCAGTTTCAACATAGTATTACTTCCTTCTTTTCTTTCGAGATTAATAAGGTCCATAGCTATCGATAATAAACTTAAATTCGGGATCAATTGGGGTGGACGCATCCTTCACAAAGAGAAAGATGACTGGAACGCGTTCAGCGCTCGCGGAGCCGAAAAAGGTAAAGCTTGCCCAACCTGCGTTGTCGAATTCGCCTCGGCGATTTGCGCCGGGGTCCAAGACCTCGCCGAGTTGTTGGTGGCCAGGAACAGTCCAGACTTGGCGAAGTACCTTTTCGGTTTCCTCATCGAGATCTCGTGGCGTTTTATATTTCCGAAGAGCTGGGCTATTCGGCTGAGTGCCGTCCGCATCTCCAGATGGGAAGTAATACTCATCCACGAGCTCACTTCCAATCGGCATGTTTCCGATCCATGTCCCGCATCCGGTCGCCCAAGCACCATGACCGCTGTACGGTTTGCCGCCGACACCAAGAACTCCGGAACTTTCGAGTTTCCAAGGGAATCGAGCGAGATCGCGATTCAGGCTAGAGAGTTTGAAGAAGAGGCGGGCGCGGGCGCCTTCGGCTGAGTCAAGAATCATCGGAATCGCCATTTTCGATTCGGCTCGATAAGTGAATTCCGTGTCGAGAACCTGCCCGTGCCAGGGATCACGAGGGTTAGACATCTTTCCTTCGAAAGCTGCAAAATTTCCGTGCTCGTTTAAGAGGTAGAGAAAGTGTTCTGAGCTAAAATATTTCTTAAAAATGGGGAAGGTCTGCGGACTGACGGCGACGATGAGGCGCTTGGGTCCATACTCGTGCGGCGGGTTTACGCTCCCCAGAGGCGCTCTCCAAAATTGTCGCACGACAGTTTGAGCGTTCGCTTCCTTGATGTATTTCCCCAGTAAGCTGTCGTTCGAAGGGTTGAGTTGATCCGCTCCATACAGCTGAGTCAGGACCTCATTCAGGGTGAGATTTTCCTCGGCATGGGTGGATTGTAAACCGACGAAAAGAATAATCGCCGTTAGCGTAATCCAGTTTCTGATCGGCTTGAGACTTTTTTTCAACAACATACAACAGGCTCCTTCAGTAGGCATCGTCCGTGACGAAACCAAAACTTCCTCTTAATGGTCGGGTGACGTCTTTCACGAAAAGAAAAACAACGGGCACGCGCTCGGTGGATGCAGCGCCCAAGAATGTGTAACTTGCCCAACCCGCATTATCGAATTCGCCACGGCGATTACTCATCGGAGCTAAGATTTCGCCTAGCTGTTGGTGGCCAGGAACTGTCCAAACTCTACGGAGGAGTTTAATGGTTGCAGCATCGTAGCCGGTTGGATCTTTATATTTTTCCAGTTTCTGTCGGTTTGGAGTTTTTCCGTCTGGATCGCCCGATGGAAAGATGTATTCGTTTACGAGTTTATTCCCGATGGGCATATTTCCGATCCACGTGCCACAGCCGTCGCTCCATGCGCCACTTGCAGAGTAAGCATTTCCCGCATTCGTGGCCGACTCAAGCAGCCAGGGGTAGCGCGCGAGAACGCCGTGGTGTGTATTTCGGCGCACGACGGCACTGGGCGTCGCGCCTAACTTGAAATATCGGCGGGCACGAAGTCCTTCTGAATCGTCGAGAATCATCGGAACTGCGATTCTGCCTTCTGAGAGTGCGGTGAAGGGTTCTGAAAGGTATTGCCCCTGCCAGTAATCTCCGCTTAAGGCGCGCTTACCCTCGAATGCAGCCATGTTTCCATGTTCATTGAGGAGGAAGAGAAAGTTCAGCGAGCTAAAGTACTTTTTAAAGACCGCGAAAGTTTTTTCGCTTACAGCCACGACGAGGCGCTTCGGGCCGAGAGCATGCGGAGGTACTACGCTTCCTTCCGGAGCTTTCCAGAACTGACGGACCACGGTTTTTGCCCCGGTTTCTGCGATGTACTTCCCAAGAAGGCTCTCGGGTGAAGGTTTGAGGTAATCTGAACCGTAGATCTCGTCTAAGACGTCGTTCAATGTCCGGGCAGGCGTGGGATCTTGAAAATCAAAGTAATCGAACTCAGAAAATTCGCTACCCTCAAGCGCGAGTGCGTGAGTGCTGAGTGATGCGATACTGAGGACAGCAGCGCAGAAAAGAGCGGTCAGGCAATTTCGTCTTTTCAATCGAATCATGGTTTCACCTTAGCTCCGAAATAACTCACCATGCGCCATCCACCGAATAATAGAACTCTGGATCGGGCTTCTTCTTGACGTCATCTACAAAGAGGAAAACGACGGGTACTCGTTTCGGTGAAGCAGATCCAAGAAACGTGATACTCGTCCAGCCTGCGTTTTCGAATTCTCCGCGGCGATTGGCCCCCTTATCGAGAATCTCGGCAAGCTGCTTGTGACCTGGGACAGTCCACACTTCACGAAGAAGAGCTTCCGTTTCTGGTTTGAGATTTAGGTCCTTAGTTACATAATTCTGAAGTTTTGGGTGGATCGCTCCATCGCCATCTGCATCCCCAGCTGGGAAATAGTATTCATCGACGAGTTCATCGCCGATCGGCATGTTTCCGATCCAGGTTCCACAGCCGGTCGCCCAAGCGCCTGCTCCGCAGTATGCGCCGCGCTCTGCTCCGCGCAGGTACCAAGGGTAGCGAGCAAGGTTGGATTGATCGCGGTACTGACCTGGGAAGAGGCGGGCAAGTTGAAAATATTTTTTCGCGCGTAAGCCTTCGCTTGAACTCAAAATCATAGGCGAAGTGATCTTTCCATTACCTGGAAATTGGAATTCGACGTCGAGGTTCTGCCCGCTCCAGTTGTCTCCGCCAGAACGCATTCCTTCGAAGGCGACACGATTTCCGTGTTCGTGGAGGAGGTGGAGAAAGTGAATTGAGCTAAAATATTTTTTGAAGAGCGGGAAAGTTGCCTGACTCACAGGGACGATGAGACGCGCGGGACCTAGTTCATGAGGGGGGAGTCGGCTTCCATCCGGAGCGCGCCAAAACTTACGTGTGATGGTTTGTGCTCCGGTTTCGGCGATGTATTTTCCGAGCAGGCTTTCTTTCGAAGGTTGAAGATAGTCTTTTCCGTGGAGCTGGAATAGAACGGCATCTAACGTCAGATTCTCTACAGGGGGCTCGTCGTAAAGGTCGAACTGAGTCTCCGGGTCAACGAGCTCTCCGGTTTTCCAATCCAACCACTCGTGAACGGAATCGGCCTTCGCGGACGACGCGCCCAGCAGAGCGAGTACGCAAATCAGAGATCGAGAAATGGAGAGACTTTTCTTCAACATCGCTTCAGTCCTTATTGTCCGGCTGCGGGGTTAAACTCGAGATCAAAGTAGGTGTCGAAATCTTTAGGAATCGCTTTACGATCTGGATCTGCAGCGAGTTCGTCAGCAGTCAGGAGTGCTGCTTCGCTATTCAGTTTGTGATTATTCACGTAGCGAAAAACGACTGGGACGCGCTCGATGCTTGCTGAACCCACTAACGCAGCTCCAATTTTACCCGGAGTGAGAGTTGGCCCCATTGCTTCGAGTTCAGGTAGACCGATCGTTTGAGCGAGCGACTCGTGACCTTCTGGAGCTGTCCAAACGTTTTGAATCTCAGTTCGCACTACATCCGGGAGGTAGGGGAGCGCAACGGTCTGAGGCGTGATCTTATTTAAATCGTAAGGGCGGAATTGTTTTGTATCGGTCGGGATTTTCTTGCCGATAGGCATGCGGACAAACCAGTCGGCGATCGTTTTTTCATTTCCGGGAGCGCAGTACGGCTGGTTATTCCCGTCGCTTAATCTCCAAGGAAAAAGAACAACGTCATCACGGCGGTTCACCTTAAGAGCGAGATCGAAAAACTGTTCCGCGCGTTTTCCCTCATCGTCTGTGAGAAGAATCGGAATCGCTAGAACGCCAGCGTATGTAAATCGGAAAGTGTCGCGCAGCCGACCCATTCCACCGCGCTTGTCTTTGAACGCGGAATAGAACACGTGGCCGTGCGGTTCATGAAATTCGTATAAGAAGTTTATCGAGCTGAAATATTTCTGGAAGATCGGGAAAGTCGCTTCGCTTACGAATACGACCAGGCGCTGTGGGCCCGGTTTTCCGCCTTCGGCGTAGGGAAACGAGCGAATGATGGTATCCGCTCCGGTTTCCGCGAGGTAACCGCCGAGTAAACTTTCTTGTGAGGGATGGAGTGGGTCATCGCCGTAGACCATCCGATCAATGTCGGAGATCTCACCGCCCGCGAAGGCAGACGAATAGGCTAAACACAAAACCGCTACAGACAACTGGCGCAACATCTTCATAAAAGTAGGTAGTTTTTACAATAGTGAACTAATATTGTCAACTATTAGATCTGAGGCATTTCTTCAGGATTTAGTCGAGATTGAAGACGGTGTAACTAGATGAAAATACAGCCTTAATTTCAAATCTGGATTTTGGCGTATGGGAGGTCGGCGCTGGCCTCCCATACGCCAAAAGAAGGGAAACTCCTACTTCTGCTCGTGATTGGCTACTCCGCCAGTAGGGTTTCGATCTCGATCTTTCCGGAGAGGATTTTATGAATGGGGCAGGCATTCGCGATTTGAAGGAGTCGCGCTTTTTGCTCGGACGTCAAAGCGCCCTTTAAATGAATTGAGCGGTTAAATTTTGTAGCCCCAGCACCGGGTTGAATCGAAACGCGCACCTCCGCATCCTCCAGCGGCCAGGATTTGCGCTGGGAGTACATTTGAAGCGTGATCGCCGTACAAGTCCCTAAAGACGCCGCTAGGTATTCATCGGGCGAAGGGCCCGCGTCTTCACCGCCTAAATCAACTGGCTCATCGGCTACGAGGTGATGGCGACCGACGTAGATCTCGTGGCGGAGTTTTCCATTTTCGCGTGTTATTCTGACAGAATTCATTTTTTCTCCCTTAGGGCAAATCAAAGAGTAAGACTTCCGCCTGCGAGCGGGCGACGATTTTAAGAAGTTTTTCGTCGCTGATCGCAGCTCCATCGCCCTCAGCGAGAAGCCTACCGTTCACTTCGATTGAGCCGCGTGCGACCTGAATCCAGCCGAAACGACCCGCACTCAACGTATACTCCAAAGAGTTCCCCGAATCGAGAAGAGTGGTGAACAGTTTTGAGTCCTGATGATGAGAGAGAGATCCGTCCTCTCCATCCGGAGAAACGATGAGGCGAAGGCGATTTCGCTTTTCGTCGCTTGGGAAAACCTTTTCCTCATATCCTGGTGTGACTCCGTTCACTTTCGGCGTGATCCAGATTTGAAGAAAGTGAACTTGCTTTTCCTTTGAGTGATTGAATTCGCTATGGATCACGCCTCGTCCTGCGCTCATTCGCTGAACCGAGCCTGGGCGAAGGACTGACCCATTCCCCATGCTGTCTTTGTGCTCG
>CAYOJT010000091.1:0-9919 GCA_964404365.1 uncultured Bacteriovoracaceae bacterium | reverse complement strand
TCCTATCCAGTGCTCGAGGCACTTTCTATAGGATGAGAACTGAAGCGTCGTTTTCTATACGATAAACGGTCCGTTCTTCTTCGGAGAATAGGCCTCGTACACCTTGAGTGTTCGTGCATTGGAAACAGAAAGCGGTTCTCCCTCCCGTGCGCAGCTGAAACAGAGGATGTTCGTGTCGTTTGCTGGAATAATGCGAACTGCAGCGCCGGACTGAAGCAGCTTCAGTGAGAGTGATTCGCGGAGTCTTAGCGTTCGCTCCAACAACAATCCGTAACCTCCGCGATCTAACCCAATGATTTTCGCGGTCATCCAGGTAGCCACTGCTCCACCAGCCGAGCGCGAGCCTTCGATCGTGTACGGACCTCTATCGACCTCAGGATCGAAATCAATGTAGGGCGCTTCCTCAAACGCATTGAAGTAGTAATCCCGTTTTTCGCGAGTCAAAAATGTTCCAGAGGCGTACGGCACGTAGCCGAGCTTATGCGGATCGAGAGTTGTCGAAGTCGAGGAGGGTATGGCGCCCAACGCATTTCGGGCGCGCGAACTCAATACCGACTCCACATCGGACGACACTGTTCGAAAAAATCCTCCATAGGCAGCATCGACATGATGCCAGATATGCAAGCCCTCTGTCTCACAGAGCTCATCGAGATATGCCTGCACCTCATCCACGGGGTCTATCGTCCCGAGCTCCGTCGTTCCCGCAACCGAGACCACCATGAGAATCGGACGTCCTTCCTGCTTTGCTCTTTCAATTAGACGTTTCAGTGAAGGCAATGAGAGTTTTGCAAATTCATCGAGTTCGATGGGCCAAAGGGCATCGTCACCCAATCCCAGGAAGCGGACCCCTTTTTTCCACGAGTAATGCTTATTCTCAGGTACTAAAACAACCGGGCCTAAAAAATCGGAACCGGTAAGCTTTTCAACGTTTTTAAAGACTTGGTGTGGGCTCCGCTGCTCGAAGTTCCAGGATTTCAATTCTTCCGCACTGACCTGATGACTCTGAGAGATTGGCCTTAGTTCGTCATACCTTTTCCAGCCTAAATGGGACGCGCGGAATGGATCAAAGGACAACCTGAAGTGATCATCCCTCGAAGCGATTGCAGCCGAGATAGAAAACCAGAGGGCCGATCGGGCATGCGCTCGAATGAGCGCCTCGAAATTCGCAAGCGTCCCTCCCGAAGTAAAATGTCCGGTCCCGTGCTGGAACGAATAGCCGACCATCTGGAGGAGTTCCTGAATCGCTTCGTGTTCGATTTGAATTCCAACTTTCGAAGCCTCACCCGATATATTGTTAGGGTTGTGCAGTAAGGTGATCACGTGGCCGAAGAGGGCGGGAAGCGAGATCTCCGAGAGCATATGCCCGGCGTAACGCGGAGAAAACTTTGGCATTTCGTCTTCAAAACGTTTGAAGAGATCGAAGGTCACCTCATTGAATTTTCTTTTATGATCTATGAACTCGGGACTGTTCTGGTTCGCAACACTGATTCCTTCTCCGTCGTCTGGGAATAATCTCTTTCGCCACTCCCCCCACCGCACGACTAGAAGCTGAACTATCTCAATCACCCAATGAATATTTTCCGCCTGAGGTCCGAGGAAAAAACTCTTCAATGCGATCTCTTCTGGCGCGCACTCGGACGCCTTCAAGCTCATTCGCTTTCTCATTGGGTCAGGATACCGAAGGTGCTCATTTCAGCGCATGATCGCCGTCATAATTTGAAAATTTAGAACATTCCGACCATGACATAGATCATAACTCGAGAGCTAGCGCTTGTGCGAGACTGCAGGGCGACCCAACCTTACACAACAACCTTGCATCAGCATCGAGAAGTTTGCGACATGAGGAAAACAAGAGACCTAAATCTTCCCATCATCTATTCCTGCTCGGGGTGCTCCAGCGCTGCTCAGCTCGCGAATCACCTCGCTATTCGCCTCGACCGTATCGGGATAGCTGAAATGTCATGTATCGCGGGAGTCGGCGGAGACGTTCCCGCTCTTGTGCGCGTCGCGAAATCGGGACGTTCCATCATTTCCATCGATGGCTGCGCCCTCCGTTGTGTGCAGAGCTGTCTACGGCGGCACGCAGTCACTCCGACACAGGCATTCGTCCTCTCTGAGTATGAAATCAAGAAAACATTTCACGAGGACTACGCCCAAGCAGATGCAGAACGCCTTTTCGATGAAATCTCCTCCCAGCTCTCGACATGTGATAGTGGGACCCAAAACGCAAAATGAAATCAGTTTGCGCTCAAATTCTGGAAATTTTGAAGCAGAAGCGATTTCAGGCGCTACTTCTATCGAGCGCAATTCTCATTTATTGGCTGAGCTATTTTCTACGTACACAGCTCGAGCTCTCGCACATTATTGTAGGCTCTCTGACGGTGGCGCTTTTCTGTGTACCCGAAAGATACGGTCGCACTAAACATCTGGTTCTCCCTTTACTCTTCACACTGGTTCTTTACGACAGTCAGCGCCTCTATAGTGACTTTCTTCGGGGTAAAATCCACATCGTGGAGCCGTATGCTTTTGATATTCGGTTTTTCGGGATCAGCCATAATGGGGCGCTGCTTACACCAAACGAATGGTGGCAGAAACACACTTCTGTGTTCCTCGATGCTGCGTGTGGTTTTGCCTACCTGGTGTTCATTCCTGAGTTCTTTCTTCTCGCAGCATTCTACGCATTTTTCTGCGGTGATCGAGGAGCGAAAATTTCAAAGGAAATGACCTGGGGGTTTTTCTGGCTGAATGCGATCGGTTACACGACTTACTACTGGTACGCTGCCGCCCCCCCCTGGTACGTGGCCGATCACGGCCTCACTGCAGCGGCCGATTTAAGCGTACGCGCGAGCCTCGCCGGCTGCATCCGATTCGACGAGTGGATCGGCCTGCCGGTCTTCAAGACTTGGTACGGGAATTCTGCAGATGTTTTTGGGGCGATTCCCTCCCTTCATGTGGCTTATCCATTTCTAGCGATCATCTATTCATTTAAAATTCGCCGATTCCGTCTCTGGAGCATTTTCTTTTACTTTTGGGTTTCATTTTCTGCCATTTACCTGAATCACCACTACATTCTCGATGTGCTCTGGGGAACTTTCTACGCCCTCATCATTGGCTTTTCTCCAGAAATCTTTTCCTACCTTCGCCTTCGACTCCCACGCAGTCGCAGTTCACTATGACGGATTTTCAGTACCAGCTAAAACCCATTTGGAAATTAAAACACCCCGTGAGCGGTGGGTTGCATTTACTTGCATTCATTGCGTCTGCCGCGCTTTTGATTGTTTGGATTTCAAGAATCGTGGGGAACACACGTGCCGAAATTTTATTTTGTCTATGCCTCTTCTTAGGCTCGATGGCACTTCTATTCCTCGCAAGCTCACTCTACCATCTGGTCAGCGCCAACGAAAAGATCACGCGTCGACTGCGTCAGCTCGACCATGCCATGATTTACATTTTCATCGCCGGCTGCATTACTCCCTTTTGTCTCGTCTTTCAGTCCTTCGAAGTACGGATTTTCGTGTGGTTAGGCGTTTGGATTCTTGCACTCAGCGGGATTCTATCTACGTCGCTCCTGTCTCGGAAATCGCGCTGGATTCGCGTCTTATCCTACGTGCTGCTAGGTGCCGTCGGAGTTACGACTGTTCTCTTAACGCGAGGATCGTTTAGTCCAGGAGTTCTACTTTGGCTTTTCATCGGCTGCGCCGCCTACGTTTCCGGTTCGGTGATCTATGCGACGAAGCGGCCAGATCCCTATCCTGAATATTTCGGCTTCCATGAAATCTGGCACATCTTCGTCATCCTCGGTTCAGCAAGTCACACCATCGCAATATTGAGCCTCCTTTCTATGCTCGCAAAGATCGGCGCATGATCTAGGTCACATCCGATTTCCACCCCCTTTTCGCCTGGATGAGCGGCCACGCGGGTAGGATGGCGCGTTTGCTGTTTAAGTACTTGTAATTGATACGTTTATTTTAGTTGACGAAACAAGTCAGATAAACTAATCTCGTGCTCGCACTTGAAACAAAATACACCCATCCTACGGTGATGAAACGGTTGGAAAATGAACATGCGTACCCCCCAGAATCGAACAAAAATTTGCGGCCTTACAACAATTCTACTCTCGTCAATTCTCGGAACAGCCGGATTGACCTACGCAAGCGGCGATCCATCGCCAAGTCCCTCACCAGCGCCGAGCGGAACTCCGAGCCCAGCGCCGACACCAAAAATTTTGGCGTCCTTCAACGGAATGCTCTCCGCTCGCTACGACCATTCAACAAAACCGACCCCCTTCAATCGTCTGCAGGAATCTGTGGTTTTCGGGTTTACCATCACGCCTGCCGGAATCGTGGACCTCGTCGGAATGATTCAGACCGGATCGGGGTACGGAAAACGATTTCAAACTGCGGTCGACTTCAACGATCACAGCAAAGATCAGATTTCACCAACCCTCTACTTTAAACACCTCTATCTTCAAAAGAGCTTTAAAACGTTTGGACTTCCATCCGTCGGGCAGATGGGTGTGCTGGGCAGCAATCAGAAGATTGGAACTCAGACCCTCGTGGGACCAACCACTGCGATGGGGACCAACACATGGAGCGAAGGTGCTCGTTACTCCATTCAAACGAAAGTCGGCGATTTCAGCGTAACAGGCGGCTCAATTACCGATATGTCTGAACCTGAAATTCAGAAGCGTAAACCGACCCTCAATTATGTTGAAATCCAGGTCTCCCGTAAGATCTTCGATAAACTCACAGTTGAAGCGTCCGGTGGAAAATACGACGGAGAGATCTTCTTCCGTGGCGCCGCTGAATACGACGTTCAAACCGTTGCAGAGCACATGATCCGTCTGATTCAGGAAGGATTTTATAGTAAGAACAACTTCTCTTACTCCACCTCAGCCTCGACTGACCTCGGCGCACTTTTCAGTAAGAAACTGGATGGCCGGATTAACATCGATCTTCGTTATTCCTACGTGAATCCTGATGCAGGAGCGCGTGGCCTGATGATGAACGATGTATTATTAAAGGGCCACGTTCTATCGGCTGCACTTTACGGTAAAGTGGATCGCACCGGGCGCCTCAACTGGTTTACCGCGAAGGACTTTCTAGACGTGAACCGCTTTCAAGCGGGCGTGAATTGGAAGTTTAAGGGCGGAAATAAGAAATAATTAGAGCGAATTTAACATCTCGTGTCCTTCGATTCTGAAACGAGCCGGAAACGCTAGTATAGAGTCGAAGGGCACTGTCATGATCTAGATCATGATCGCCCACATTTTCACCCTCTGCGCTCCGCTTCCCTCCCTCGATCGGTAAGAGTTTCGTAAGTAATCTAATCGAAGCAACAAGATGTGTTGTGTCTGAAACGTTTTCGACACTAGTCTCGCCATTTGAACACAAATCAAAAGGTGAGGCGATCATGACAAACTTAGCGGTTGTATTCCCAGGACAGGGTTCCCAGCGCATGGGAATGGCAATGGATTTTTACGATCAATTCCAAGTTGCGCGCGATATATTCTCTCGCGCGTCGGATTATCTTGCGTTGGATATTGAAAAAATCTGTAGAGAACCTGACCCACGCTTAAATCTGACCGAATTTACTCAACCCTGCCTTCTCACCGCAGAAATCGCGATGTGGGAGACACTCAAAAGCGAATTCGGCTTAATCGCGAACTATTACGGGGGACACAGCTGTGGGGAGTTTACCGCTCTCGTCGCGTCTGGAACTCTTCCACTGGAACCCGCCCTCCGCTTAGTGCACATTCGCGGAAAACTCATGCAATTCGCAGCACCCGTTCATTTTGGGGGGATGATTGCAGTCACAAATACGGAAAAGGATCTTCCGCGAAAAAAGATTCTCGCACTTGCTGTGGAAGAAAATATCGATCTCGCAAATGATAATTCCACACGCCAAATCGTATTCAGTGGTGAAAGCGAGGCACTGAAACGACTCGAACAGCGGATCCTGCGGACTTTCGCGAGTGATGGCCTTCGTGTCACTCCGCTCGCAACCAGCGCGCCCTTCCATTCGCGCCACATGCTGGAAGCTCAGAACTTATTCCAAAAAGTAGTTTATTCGCAGAGTGAAAACTTTAGTCCGAGATACGCAACTGATGTCGTCTCGAACGTAACGGGCACCTTTTATCGCGGAGATCTTAAGAGCGTTCAACAGGCCTTGATCGAACAAATCACGGGACGTGTTCGCTGGCGCGACAACATGGGCGCCCTCATGCGCGTCAGTGACCGAATTATTGAAGTGGGTCCAAACCGTCCACTCGGGGCCTTCTTCCGCTCCGAGGGTCGAGAAATCCAATCGATTATTGACCTACGATCCGCAAGGCGCGTCCTAGAAAGCACGAACACAGCCCTCCCGACGGTACCTTTGCCGAATGAGACAAAAGCACAGCGAGAGCAGTATGCATAACCTGCGCTGGGCGCTCATACTGGGGGGGTCATCTGGATTCGGGCTCTCGACAGCAAAAAAACTGGCCGGAGATGGCTACGCCATTGCCTTGATTCATCGCGACCGTCGAGGCGCAATGGATAGGGTCGAAGGCGATTTTGCGAAAATCCGTGCCCAGGCGCCTGCGTTTTTTGCACTCAACACCGACGCTCTGGCTCCCGAGTCGAGAGCTCAAGCACTCCGCATACTGATCGAAAAGCTCGAGCCTAATCGTCAGAAGATACATATTTTACTTCACTCGATCGCGCTCGGAAATTTAAAACCCATCGCCGCGCCCCCGGCGAGTCAAGGCGCCGAGGAACACAACCGCCCCCTGATTGAAGAAGAAGACATGGCGCAGACCCTCTACGCAATGGGATCAAGTCTCTTGAGCTGGGTTCAAAAAATACACGGTGCGGGACTCTTTAGCGAAGACGCTCGAATTTTCGGACTCACAAGCGAAGGGAACTCAGTTGCCTGGAAGGGGTATGCCGCGGTATCGGCGGCGAAGGCTACATTAGAAGCTATTTCCCGATCTATTGCCGTGGAGTTTGCTCCTTTTGGATTACGATGCAATATCCTCCAGCCAGGCGTTACCGACACCCCTGCCCTTCGCCTGATTCCCAACCATGAAAGCCTAATTCAATCTGCAATTTCACGAAATCCGTATGGCCGCCTCACCGTACCCGAAGACGTAGCAAACGTGATTTCACTGCTAGCACGCCCAGAAGCGGCATGGATCAACGGAGTCGTTCTTCGCGTCGACGGAGGGGAGCACATTGCTGGAAGCTAAACCTTCGTCACTTTCGATCCTCGGAACCGGGCACTTCTATCCTGAAAATAGGATCGACAACCGATTCTTACAGGATCTTGATATCGGAACAGACGATGCTTGGATCATAGAACGCGTGGGAATCCGTTCGCGTCGCACAGTCCTGTCTACAGAATATATCCGAGAGTCTCGCAACGTAAACCCACTCTTGGCGTCTAAAAATTCTTTGCATACCAATGCCGAAACCGCTTCTTACGCTATCGAAATGGCACTAAAATCCACCGGTCTGAAGCGCGAAGATATTGGTCTTGTCATCGCGGGGGGCTGCTCGCCGGAAAGATTTATCCCAGCGGAGGCATGTACAATCTCCGCGATTGCGGGAATTCAGGCACCTTCTTTAGATATCAACTCGGCTTGCTCGAGCTTCATCGCTGCTATTCACTTCCTTTCCTCGATGCGAACCGAAACACTTCCTCCGTACGTCTTGATTGTGAATGCCGAAAATACCACACGGACTGTCAACTACCAGGATCGGTCAAACGCAGTCCTCTGGGGAGACGCTACCACTGCAGTTATCGTATCTACGCGGGAAGGGTGGCCGACGAAATCTCATGGGCCCTCCCACTTTAAAATTAAATACACCTGTCTCGAGTCGGATCCCTCGGGTTGGGATAAAGTAACCATTACCCCTGGCTTCCACTTCACTCAGCTCGGAAGTCACGTGCAGAGTTTTGCGATAAAGAAAACACTCGCAACTTACCAAACACTCGCGGAACAAGCACGATCAGCGGCAGATCTGTATTTCATCGGTCATCAGGCAAATTTAATGATGCTCAATTCCGTTTGTGAGCGCGCAAAAATCCCGACGAGCCGTCACCTCTATAACGTCGACGAATACGGAAACACCGGCGCCGCCGGTATCCCAGGAGTACTTTCAATGAATCGATCGAAGTTTCGATCTGGAAATGAAATTGCGCTCGTCGCAGTAGGGTCCGGGCTCACTTGGGGCGGGGTTCTCTTGGAGTGCGTCGAACCCTCAACAGATAATAGCAGATCGTGAGCGTGGAGAATGCAAATGAACTATGAAGATTTTTTGAAAAAAACGGAGTTCTCAAAAACTGAACTCCTCGCGAGCAGTTGGGGCACACTGGTTTCCAATCCCCCTGAAGGGGGTTTATCTGCATTACCAGCCCCCCCCATGCTCATGATCGATCGCATAGTCGAGATTAAGCATAACGGGGCACAGGGGCGCATCGTGGCTGAACAAGATATCCAACTGGATGCCTGGTTTTTTCAGTGTCACTTTCGCAACGACCCCGTCCAACCCGGCTGTCTCGGAGTCGATGCGATTTGGCAGCTCATCGGTTTCTACGCAGGGATCCGCGGAGCTCAGGGTCAGGGTCGAGCACTCGGTTCAAAGGAAATCGATTTTTTCGGTCAAATCCGTCCACACAACAAACTCATTCGTTACGAGGTGGATATCCGTCGCTACTCCGAGCTGCCTCAATCTGGAACGGCTGTCGCAATCGGAACCGGCGAGGTGAAGGTCGATGGAGAACTGATCTACACCATTCGAGATGCGAAGGTAGGGATGTTTCCCAATATTCGCTACGCGGACTACCCACATCATTCAAAAAATTCACGCGGGGGGGTTCAGGGAAAATGATCGCACCTAAAGAAAGAAAGATTGCGTTGGTGACAGGCGGTGGAAGCGGCATCGGGGCGGCTTGCGTGCGCGCACTCGCGATGGACGGGTTTCAAGTAGCCATTCACTGCAACACGAGCCGGGCACAAGCTGAGGCCTTGGCATCTGATTTACCGGGAGAGCCGTTCGTCCTATGTTCAAATCTCTCCACAACCGACGGCGTCGACCAAATCTACGAGGAATTGAAAGATCGTGGCCCTCTCGAAGTGATCGTCAATAACGCCGGCAGAGTGATCGATGCACCGCTCTTCAGCGCACAAATTTCCGATTTTGATCTCTTAGTCGACACGAATATGCGAAGCGCGTGGTACCTAACAAAGCGTCTCAGTCGTCTTATGATTCGAAAGCGAAGCGGAAGGATCATTCAGATTTCTAGTGTGGTTGCAAGCACTGGAAACGCCGGACAGGCAACCTACGCTATGACAAAGGCCGCACTAAATGCATTCACGAAATGCCTTGCCATTGAGCTTGGACCGTATGGTATTTTGGTAAATTCAATCGCACCGGGATTCATCGCGACAAAGATGACAGAAACCCTACCCGACGAAGTCAAAACGGATCTTCTAAGACGTATCCCTCTCGGCAGAATGGGAAACCCCGAGGAAATCGCCGAATGGGTCTCTTTTCTATCCACAAAAGGAACGTATGCGACGGGCAGCGTCTATCATGTCAATGGGGGACTCCATGCAGGCGGATAAAGAACATCGCCCATCCTCCGTTCTACCCACCAAGGAGGAAGTGTTCGCACTGATTCCACAGCGCTCACCTTTCCGATTCGTCGATGCGATCACAGAGGTGGATGAAAATCGCATTTCCGGAAAATACACGTTTCGACACAATGAAGGCTTTTATGCAGGACACTTCCCGGGAAATCCAATTACTCCTGGCGTGATCCTCCTAGAATGTATGTGCCAGATCGGGATTGTCGCGCATGGCATCTACCTGCACGCCTTGGATCTGAAAAATTCTGACTGGATGAGCGAGGCTCTAAACTGGACCACATTTTT
>CAYOJT010000090.1:0-9953 GCA_964404365.1 uncultured Bacteriovoracaceae bacterium | reverse complement strand
AAAGTCGTCGGAGAGGACTCGGAAGGCAGGCAGGACTTGATTCGTCCACTCGTCGGAATTTACCGCACTCATCCCCATTTCGGCTGCCATCGAGCCCGAGGAATGACCTAGTCGAACAGACTTTTCGAAGAAGCTCTTCATGAAATCCGGAATTCGCTTCGAGGTCTCGAATGCGGCGTCCTTTGAGAGCACCACCTTTGATGTCATTACTGTGAGTAATTTACGATACGGGATACCGAGATAGTCTTGATTTTGAGAGGAACCGATCAGGAATCGAGCGGAGTTTCGGAGTTCCGTAATCACTTCTGCCATCTGCATGAGGCAGGCATCAGAAATGAGAATATCGAATCTCTTTCCAGACCGACCTTCTCGGGAGGCGCCATTTAAGGCGCGCTTCAGGCCCGGAATAGAAAGCTTCCTGCCCGTGGTCTCGTTTAAACCAATTCCTCCGAGACGTTGAACACGTGTTCGGACGGAGGTCCCCATCCATCCTTGTCCGTGCCCCCAAATCACTGCAGCGACGTTTCTAGATGGATAACTTTTTAGACCCCAGGTCATAAAGTTTTTCAGGCGGGCTTCTTCAGTTTCGGTCGAAACTTCTGGAAGCTCTTTTACGATCGGGGAGTCGATGTCTTTGATCCCGAGTTTCTCATAATACTCGAGGCCGTTTTTCTCATTGTAACGGTCACGTGATTTTCTAACTTCAATTCTCTTAAGTCCGGCGTTTCCGGGGAGGTCGATCTGCACGACAATATCGATGTCGAGATTAGAGCCAATCGACTCCATCTCCTTCAGATCCCAAAGTGCGTAGGGCGCGAGGTTATTCTCCGCTGCCATGTACACGAGCAAAGTCCACGGCTTTTCGCAGGCTTTACGCTCGGGGAAACTCAGGTTTTCTTTCGAACACGGAACTGCAGAAAAGGCTGAGGGCGCGGTGAATACCGCGCCCCCTAAACCTATCAGTAATGCGATCCATTTTGCGTTTGGCTTCATGATCGCGCTACCTTTCTTCACTTACTCGGCGCTGGATGCAGCGTCGAAGAGCTTGTGAACGATCTTAGCAAGCGGGAGCTGCTCTCTTGAAGCGAGCTGAGCTTGAGAAATCCAGCTCTCCGGAAGAGCCTTCTTGATGTTCCAAGTACCGATTGCATCCGCATCGTATGGAGTAGATCCATCAGCATCTCGAGTAGGAGTCCAGAGGAAGTCTGGGTGGGTATTTTGGTACCACTCACCACCGATGATGTTTCCACCTTCATCGAGCTCGAGGTCGTACATGTACGTTGCCGTTCGCGTTCCATCCAATTCAGGTGAATCCTTCTCATTGTGACTTGGAGAAGTTTCAACGATGTAGGTGAGGTTCAAAGCCACACCGACAACCGTTTTTGCCTTCGGTGCGCGGTATTTCTTGAACTTGTCTTTCGTGAAGTCACGAATATCGACTTTCGCAGAAGCGAGTGTCGACACCGTTTTACCCGTTTGTGGGTTGAAGTAGGTGTAAGAGTAAGACTGGATCGGCTGATTCCAGACTTCGTAGTCGTAGGTTGCGTCCAAAACCATACTACGTTTCGACACACCGATCTGATTCACAACAGCCAAGTGGAAGGCACCTGGGTTGTTGTCAAAGCAGTCCTGCGAAGTGATACGACCATTTGGATCTTCCTTCGGATTTTTATCGTTACAACGACCACCGATGAATTTCGTCGGGACGTTTGACTTAGCGAAGAGAAGAGATCCGAGAGCCTTGATGTCAGACGGATAAAACGGAATTTTCGTCTTTCCATCGGCAGCAACAACGGTGATTTTCTTTTCTGGGCGAGCTAGCATAAATGCTGCCGGAGCCCAGCCGTGGCAGATACCCATCCAGGTTTCGACCTTCTTCGAAGTTCTGTAGTAGTAGTTTCCTTCTTCCCAGTTCGCACGGGCGAATTCGAAGTCTTTCGTGTTGCCGATCAATAGGTCGTATTTCTCAGCAGGAGAAAGGTTGTCGATGGAAGATGCATTCAAGCGCATGTTTCCAGCGAAATTTGTTTTCAAGGCGTAATCCATTGCGGCTTTGAAATCGCTTGGGAATTCGCCGTCCGCATAACGAGCGGCAGTCGTTCCTTGATAGAGCGGCCAATAGGTATCAGACCAAGGCTGAGTTTTTAGTTTACCTTTTTTAAGTTTCGCATCCATCGCGGAAAGTTTAGTGATCATCGTTCCGCTGTTATCAACGAGCGCACGAGCTTGATCGTTTGCTTCGATCGCTGCACGACCGCCTGCAGGTGATGCTGGGAATTGTTTTTTACGCTGTTCGGCTTTTTGAATGACGAACTGACGAGTCTGAACAGACTGAGCGTTGAATTTCGACGTAGCAGGCGTGCCTTGCTTCATCGGAAGTTGATTCATTTGGGCCTTAGAGTTCTGTTGGAACTTCTGAAGCCAAGAATCCACTTGCTGGGCATTAGGATCGATTTCAGCAAAGGCAGACGTGATCGAAATCGAAGCAACAACGGCTGCGACGATACGAGAATGGACAAACAACATGGGCGACTCCTCTTAGTTAATGAACCCGGCATTTTGGAAAATACCGTAAAAAATTTATGCGCCGCATGTAACAACCGTGACGCCTTCGGTCAATACAGAATGTGACTTGCTGTGTTGATTTATATAGATGAATAAAAACGGAAGCATAATGCGCCGCGTCTAAGTGAATCGAAGCGGTCGCCTAATATAGATTGAATTAGTCAGGATTACGTTTTCTTCGCAGGGGCTGCGTTCAGCTGCGCATTTGCGGCCTCTAATTGGACCTCGAGGTCTTTTACCTTAGCCTTCCACGCATCAAGATCCGGCGGATCTCGTCGCTTGAGTAAGGAGTCTTTTAACGACGTAACGAGCTCTTTATTTTCTACTTCGAGTTCGGAGATGCGGTTTCGGAGAGTGCCCAAGTCGTTTAATTAGCTCTGACGAAATTTTTCTTTGGCACTTTTTTTCTCGTCACTGCCTTCAGCGGTCGGAGCAGATGTCTTGGAAGGCGTAGATACTGGAGCAGGGCTTGATGCGGGCTTCTGAGTTTCCGGGGTCGCCTCCGTCCCAAAAAAGATTTTCAGTGCCTCATCTCTCGTTACGGTGCAGCGAACCGCTGGCGGCATCGAGAAAGAATCGATTTTCGATTTCGTCTCCGGTGAGATGCCTGAAAGAATAATCTGACCCGCAAGTTCCGCTGCCATTAAATTGAGTTGAGCCATTACTCGCAGAATTTCGACCGGAAAGTTCTTTGACTCCGGTAATTCGAGAATGATCTTGTTTTTGCCGTCCCGAAAAAGCTTCTTAATCCCTGCTTTTAGTATGGCAAACCGTTCTGCGTTGATTTCTCCGCTTGCGGTTAGAATATTAACGTCGCGATTGGTTTCGAGGTGAAGTTTCATCTCTTACCCAGAGAGCCTCGCTCTATAATAGTAGACCCTCATGAGATCACGCCGTGTAATCATTCCCACGAGTTTCCCCTTTTTGTCGGTGACAGGGAGGCGTCGAAATTTTCTCTCGATGAATTGATCCACCACGACTGGAAGTGGCGTGTCTTCAGAAACAAAATCCACCTTCTTCGTGTACTCGAACCTTTGTTGATAAATCTTTTCGTTGTTCTTCTTGCTTTTAGAAATCTGCTTCAAGATATCGTATTCGGAAACGACGCCTGTCATGTTTCCTTTTTTGTCGACCACCGGAAGTCCTGTGATGCGATAGTTAATGAGTACCTTTAGAACTTCCTCGATCGTCATGTCCTCGGTGACTTTGACGAGATCGGTCGTCATGATTTCTTTGGCGGTGGTGGTGTCCTTCATACAACTCTAGTTTAGGTAAAAATCCCGATTCCGCACAGGGATTTTACGCTGAAAATTGACAATCTTAGTCGTCAGCTCGTACCCTAGTAGGGAATGGCACTGGAAACCTCCATTGCGCAGTACCTTGTGCCCTGTGTTCCCGGAGCGACCTTCCGCGAGACGATGCGTCTGGTTTTGGCGCCCCAACACTACGCCATCGATCTTGCTGGGCCGATCGATCGAAATCCAGCCTACTCGGACTGGATCTTGCGCACTGATTTTCTTCAATCCCGGATCAAGCAGTGGATGTCCGACGCTCCGGAAGGTCAGGTGCAGAATCGCGCCATCTTAGAAAAGATCTTTTCATTGCTCGGGAAGCAGGCCTCTCGAAATCTCATTGCCTGCATTCAGCTGAACCGAATCCAAGGTTCCCTTCCTCGGAAAGCCAAAGATAGTTTTACAGCAAAACCCCAAGAGCAACTCAAGTATGCGCTCGCAGCAGAAGAGTATTGCACGAGCCGAGAGTACGCGAGTTCGGATATGGCGTTTTTGGGAGGACTTCAGTTCGATTTTCTCCTCGCAAATCTTGTTCGCGCGAAGGCTTCTCGCGATACCCAGGCAGCTATCGCTACTCAATGGACTGAGAGTCTCAAGACCGCAGGGTATGCCTATGAAATCGCGAGTAAGATTTCGGGTGGATTTAATCAGAACGATAAGGTTTTTCCGGCTGCGCTCTCCATAGGAATCGGAAAAGTCCTCCAGATCGCACATTATCCTAAGGAGCAGGGCCAAAGCTCATACGGCGCATTTGTGAGTGAAATCGATAAACTCAAAACCGGAAAATATTTCGCGGCCCTTAAAGAGGAGTCAAAGTTCGAATTTGCGCATTGGGAGTGGGGTTCACTCTTTGCGAACTTCTTTCGGTTTTTGGAGCCGATTGAAAAGGCGGTTTATTTTTATCAAAAGCCTTACGAGCTGAAAAAACTCTATCCAGATCTCTATAAGGTCGCATCCATTCTTCATCTGGCCCAAGGCATGTCGAGTGGGCTCGGCTTTTGTGGACTGAAAAATGAAATGATGAAAGATCTCGGCATCAATGAAGAGATCCTGAAGAAAATTCAGACCAAGGCGGGTTCGAAATGAAGAACGACGAATCCGATAAAAAGAATCAGCAGCAAACGAAAAAGACTGCCAATCAAAAGACCGTCTATGAAATCGGACCCGCTTGTACAAACTGCGAGCAGTGCGTTCCGATTTGCCCGACAAAAAGTATCTTTTACGGACTTAAACATTTCGTCATTGATATCGACACTTGTGAGGGCTGCGCGGTCTGCGCGCGCATATGCCCAGTCGACGCAATCTTCGAAAGACAATAATCAATCAATCGGAAGTGTGAGGAGTTCGAGCAGTTCTTCGCGGGAGAAGGCTTTGAGCCCAAGTGCGGATTGTTCAATGAGCGCATCGGAAAGCTCAGTCTTCGATTGAATGATGCTCGCGATACGATCTTCGATAGTTCCAGGAATTTGAAGTTTGAAAACTTGAACCCCGCGGGTTTGTCCCAAACGGTGGAGTCGGTCAGTTGCTTGGTTTTCACGTGCAGGGTTCCACCAGCGATCGAAGTGAATACAGACGGATCCCGCTGTCAGGTCGATACCCAGAGATCCTGCAAGCAACGAACAAAGGAAAACGCGACAATCCGGATCTTCCGCAAAACGTTTGATCCTGCCCGCGCGATCAGGAGTATCGCCACGGAGTTCGGAATAACCCACGCCTTTTTCTTTTAAATAGAGCCCAATCAAATCCATCATTCCCAAGTACTGAGTGAAAACGACGATCTTTAGGTTCGAGCCCAGCGCTTCGTTCACGAGCTCATCAAATGCCGTCCATTTACCCGTTTCCCAAGGATCCATGGAGGTCAGTTTTTTCACCTTTCCGCCGGTGAAATCTGGGAGGCGCGGATGATCGCACACTTGTTTTAAGCGCGTCAGGATGGAAAGGATGTTTGCGTAGTTAATCTTTTTCCCGCTCTGGAGATCTTCACGTGCTTTTGTAGCCTCAGCGCTCTCAAGGTATTTCTTATACGCTTTTTTCTGAGTGACCGTCATTTCGCATACGACGACCTCTTCCGTTTTTTCAGGAAGTTCCTTTAGGACCTGGTCTTTTGTTCGGCGGAGGAGGAACGGAGAAATCAGACGTTTCAGAGCCGAGGTCTGGTTTTGATCGGGGTGTTCTCGGCCGCCTCCGTAGAGCCGTTTGAAACGAGGAAGCGAACCCAAATAGCCGGGAAGTAAGAATTCCATAATCGACCAAAGGTCGGTCGCATGGTTTTCGATCGGAGTACCGGTCATCGCGATTCTGAATTTCGATTTGAGAACGCGCGAGGCGCGAGATGAAATGGTAATCGCGTTTTTAATGGCCTGGGCTTCATCCAAGATGACGGAGTGCCATTCGCGATCGCGAAGCGCGGCTTCGCGCTGAAGAATTCCATAGGTCGTCAGCACAAGATTAACGTCTTTATCCGGTAGTACGCGTCCTTTTCCGTGGAACACGGTCCATTTTAAACCCGTCGGATATTTCTCGAGCTTTTGGATCCAGGCAGACACGACGGATGTCGGTGCGATCACGAGCGTCGGGAGTGCGGGTTTTACTTTCCCAGTGTAGAAGCTTGTGAGAATCGCAAGTACCTGGTGGGTTTTTCCAAGACCCATATCATCGGCAAGCAGTGATGCGAGTCCCCGATGATAGAGTGACCAAACCCAGCTCACGCCGTTTTTCTGATAATCCCGAAGCTGAAATCCGTAATCGACGTTTGGGAGATTTGGAATTTCTTCTTGCTCGAAAGTTTTTTTCCACTCGTAGAAGTCCTTCCAGTCCGGATCCACAGTGAAGTCATCCACCCCGAGTTCGAGTGATAGGCGATAAACGGAGAGCGGGTGAAGAGGATAGGTTTCGTCGTCGTCGAGGTAAGCGTATCCGGATGGAGGGGTCGCGCCTTTTTTCGATTTAGCGTTGTCGGAGGCTGCAATCCCGGAGCGATTCGCAAACTGGGCGATTAAGTTCAGGGATTTTTCAAAACGGTAGAGGACGTCTTCTCGAAGAACATAAGATGAGCTGAGACGACCTAAAGCGGTGAGTTTCTCGAGCTCTTCAGAATTTAACTTAATCCGTTCGTTTTTAAATTCGTAGGTGAGAAGGCGGCCGAGCTTCCCCTTTGAGCCCACATTCAATGAGTGAAGTTTTAGCGGCGTAGTATCGTATCGAACTCGAATATTCTCGTGGTACTCGATCAGCTTCTTATGTTCGTGGCTGAGAAGTTTCGCCAAGTTCTCAAGCATGCTCGCGCCCTGATAGGTCACCTTCGGGGCTTGAAAGCTGTG
The DNA here is from genome assembly GCA_964404365.1 of uncultured Bacteriovoracaceae bacterium. Classification (GTDB taxonomy): domain Bacteria; phylum Bdellovibrionota; class UBA1018; order UBA1018; family UBA1018; genus JACMQW01. Next base: position 2,776 of record CAYOJT010000090.1, on the reverse strand, counting down.
AAGCACAGGAATGAAGTCGTGCAAGACCTTCAAATGAACGTCATCGGTCGTTCGATAGTGGTCAGCGTCTTTTCGGATGAGTTTCGGGAGCGTCGTGATCACGGGCTCTTTCGTCGATGGGTCCTGATAACGAAGGGCGGGTTCAACGGTGATTCCCGTTAAAACTTTTCCTTCGTATATCGCACGGACGTATGCGACGGGCTCAGCACTGATCACTTTAGGAGCGGCGGCTTTTTTCGGTTTTTCTTTTTCGTCGATATGAGCGGCACCTTCAGCGGAATCACCGATTCCCGCGCGGAGCAGGGAGCCTTTTGCCATGACCCAGTTTGCGAGGGCTGCTACGTGCTTACAGTGTTTTTCGTACATCCCATGGGCGCTGCAGGAACAGGACGAGGTTCCAATCGAGCCGCGGAGGATGAGGAGAGTGGTTTTCTGGCTTCCATCGTCCGTGATTTCGCTCGCAACCAAGTTCTTCTTCATTCGAACCTGATTCACAGCGTTTTGGCGGAAAAGGGTCTGACCCTTTTGCCATGTGCCGAGTTGAAATTCCTTTTTCACCTGTCCCAGAAAGAGCATAGAGAATCTGAGTTATACCACTCGAGCGGCGCGTTTGACCCGCGTAAAAAGCGGTAGGGAATTAAAAGTGGTCATGACGCGGGGTTTCTTCAGTGTGCGTGGCGTGATCTAATTTTTAGCGCGTTTGAGGGCGTTTGGGTGGCCCGCAATGGAAAAGGCGACCGTGAAACACGGCCGCCTTTTCAGCTCTTTTGTTCGATGGAGTCAGATCATTCGAGTTCGCTGACTTGCACTTTCACTCCGCTTGGGAGGCCATCGTTTTTGATTTCTTCAGCGGATTTTTCGATTTTTACATCGGTACCGCTTACTTTGACGTCTTCAGACTTCACGTTGTTGCCGTTTACTTGTGCTTGGACTTGAGACTGTTGGTCTTTGGTTTTATCAACTTCGCCCGTCGTTTTACCGTCGGTGACCACTTTGTCTTTTACGGAGCGCTTCTCGCCGACTTTCACTCCGTCTGGATTTCTGAATCCATGTCCGATCCATGCGAGGAAGTGTCCAACGCCTGTTCTGTGCTTGCAGGTCTTCGAGTGTTCTTTTGCATGCGTTTTGTCGCACTCACACTCGCAGTTGCAGTTTTCTTTGTTCTCTTTACCGGTATTTTCTTTGTTCTCTTTACCAGTATTTTCTTTGTTCTCTTTACCGGTGTTTTCTTTGTTCTCTTTACCGGTGTTTTCTTTGTTCTCTTTACCGGTGTTTTCTTTGTTCTCTTTGCCGGTGTTTTCTTTGTTCTCTTTGCCGGTGTTTTCTTTGTTCTCTTTGCCAGTATTCTCTTTGTTACCTTCACCTACGCGATGCCAGCCAGCAGGGAGTCTGCTTTCTTCGCTCGCGTAGCGGCGATTTTCTTGATTTTCCTTTTCACCCTGCTTGGACTTTTTCCCGTTGCAGTCGAAATCGCAGTTCGATCCATAAGTTTTTCCGTATTTTCCATATTTTCCGTATTTGGATTCGAAGCGAGAAACTTTGTTGCTCCAACGATCCAGGCGGCGCTCCATTCGAGCGGCTTGGCGGTCTAAGCGTCGGTTGAATCGATCAACCTTACGCTCAAATCGGCGAGCTTGGCGGTATTCGCGATTCGCCTGGCGATCCGAGCGGCGTTCCGCCTTACGAACTTGGCGTTCCAAGCGGCGTTGTTCGCGGCGAAGTCCGCGACGTTCACTTGGAGAAAGGTGAGTGCTGGTGTAGCGAGTGTAAGAACAGTCATCGAGGCATTTTTCTTCGCCTTGTTTTGACTTCTTCTCTTCACCTTGTTTGGAATATTTTCCGTACCCTTCTCCTTCGCCGCCAAATGCGTTCGAATGAGCAAGCGTTAGTACCAGCGTTGCTAAAAGGGTCAAACTGAGTGGGAACTTCTTCATATACTCTCTCCTCAAAACTTTTTTGGCCCACAGTGACGTCATCAGTGACGGCCATGGGATCTCTCAAGGATAGATAGAGCAAGGGTGGTGCCATTTAGACACTAAGCATCAAAGCTAATAATTTCATATATTTATGATCTAAAAGACTAGACACCTCACTGTTTAAACTTTCGACAGGTGTAGAGCGGAATTCATCAAATAATGCATTGCGTTAATTTTAGGGACGAGATAATAACCCCTCACTTCAGAGGTCGACGGGTATAAACGACGAGTTTATCGATGACCGAATGGAGTCAGGTTCTAGGGTAAAAGGGAATGGTTTAAGCCAAATCGGGTACGAGACTCCTCTTCGAGTGAGCCCCCCGTCTCTTCTATTGATTAAGAACCACGACAAGTTTGTCCGAAGGAATGCTGTCCTTTGGTTTAGGTACGAAGGGGTTCCTACCTAGGCTTTCTGAGGTCGGTGTTCATCGGGTTGGGGAAAATCCGGGGTTCTCAAAGATTGAGAGTCCCGGATTTTGTATTTTTGACTTCTTAAAGCCCATAAAGTCGATCTGATGCGGGGTTTGCCGGGAATCGACCCGCCAACTTGAAACTCATCCGCGGCCATGATTCGATCCTTGTAGGTCGGTAAGCTATCCGCTTGCCGCAATGAAGGGGAGAATCCATGGAATGGGATTTTCGTACTGATCCGAACCGGGAAGGTTCCACGTACTCGTCAAAAGCTGTACTTACGAAGAAACGTGCGCCGAAACGCGCTCCGGTCGCGTCCGTCGAAAAGATGGATTGCGGATTCCTGAAGCGTCGCGCGGAATTGATCCGCGAGGATGCTCAGGTTCTTC
>CAYOJT010000089.1:0-9964 GCA_964404365.1 uncultured Bacteriovoracaceae bacterium | reverse complement strand
TGAGCCAGTGTTGAACGAATTTCTGCCTGAGACCTGCATTTCCTTCGATGAATTCGACCACGCGACCGTATTTAGCGACCATCTTTTCGCTTTCGTTGATCAAGAAATCGCGATGAAGAATGCGGCTCTTTAAGAGGTCATCAACCTTATTCAGCTGCTTAGAAATCGTGAATGCGGTCCCTGAGAGGATCGCTTCCTCGGAAGCGGTCGCTGCCTTCATCACATTCGCACGCTTTACCTGGAGCCAAGGCTTAAATTGTTCGAGCCATTTCGCCATGCCCTTTACGAGTCCGTGTTTTTCGATCAACTCATGGCGAGTCTCACGAAGGAGCATGTTTCGGATGAGCGGATTTCCTTCAGTGCTTCGCATGATCGCCTGACGACCGGTCATACCGATGAGCGATTTCACCTCTGGAATCGTGAAGGCCTTGAAGAAAACTCCATCTAAGACAATTCCGAATACAGTGAACGCTTGGTTGAAATGAAGCTCCTGTCGTCTTGCGATCAGATCAGCTCTCGAAATCGTCGGGTTGTTTCCGATGACGCCAAATTGGGAGTTCGCGACGTCGCCCAAGTAGCTTAGCTGACGTGGCTGCTCGTAGAAATACGCTTTACTTGCAAGCGTCGTGTAGGCCGCTCCGAGGAGAAACATACCTAAGTAGTTGGTGGTGAGGTTTGCCCAAATGAAACTCGCGACCCAACCACCAGGGACACTGAAGCCCCAGACGGCGGTTCCGCCCATACCCATGGCGGTGAGCCAGCTTCCTGGGAGTGCGCCGACACCACTCAGAATGAGAATCACGCCGATTCCAATCGCAGCGATCATGAGAGCGTGGTTAACCCAGTCAATCGCTCGGTCGGTAGCAGTCTTCGCGTCCTCCTTCAGCGCCTTATCGAGCTGGCGCAGACGGCCGTTACCCTGAATGAGCGCCTCGCGGAGGGCGGAGGAACTGTGAAACATGAGCCGAAAAGCTTCACTGTCGCGTCGTGCATTTACATCGACGCTGCAGAAGGTCTCAACCTTCCCAAGATCGCGCTGAAGCGCTTTGAAAGTAAATTGAGCCACTGCATTTTCAAATGCAGAGCCCTGTAAAAGAGAGTCCCTGAACTGATCGCGTAAACCGTAAAGGAAAGTATTCGTGTCGTCCGTCCAATTCGTTGATCGCACTTCAGCGCCAAGAATCGGCATTTCGGCTTGAACGCTAGAGAGCTTCATCTCGCTCATGAGGAGTTGGTCCCAAATCGAGGCCGCCATGCGTTCATGAGGTAGCATCCCCGGGTTCTGCTGGTCGAGAAGGTCTACGGCGTTCGCGTACCAGCCAATTGAATCAACCAAAGTGTGCGGCTCAGTATACTGGGCTAAACTACCGCCAGTCGCCTCTTTATAGACTCCGAGCATTGCCAAAGCGTTCCTGAAAGAATCGAGAGCATCATCCAGTTTAGCGGGTGTCGCTTGATAATCATTCGGATCATAATCGGCATCCGAAGGATCTACGTCCGCGGTCCCTTCCCGTTCTTGGGATTCTTTCGCTTTTTCAGCGGCGATGTAAGCTTGTTGTTGTTTTTCGCATGCCATTGCTTGGTGAACGGCAGCCGACTTTGCGACATACGTATTGTCGATCGCTGGCATGAGGAATGGCTTAAAGGACTTATAAATAGCTGCGCCATCACCCGATAACAGACTCGCATTCGCGCGATACCCAGGCGGGGTGGTCACGGCCTTCATGAAGTCTGCGTAAACTTCCTTCGCGACCGCTGCCATAGTCTGCTTCAGCGGAGTATTTTCTTCCGTAATCGCGGTCGCATCGAGCTTCAGCGCTTTTCGATAAAAGTTAAATTTATCATTGAGTTTCGCAAAATAGCGCTTAATGAACTTCTTCGCGACTTTGGATTTATTGATCTTCTTGATTTGGCGACGCTCCGCTGATTCCGGAAGTGAGCTACCCCTTTGAAGCTTAAGCCCGAAAAGCATTGAAACTTCATCGGGTGTGACCGGAATGAGTGGCTTGTGGATTTTACCACGAGTGAGAAGATCATTCAGTTCTTGAGAATTTCCGATCCAAGAGAAATTCGCGACACTTCTCGCTGCAGCCTCAAATTGCGAATTGTACTTTTTCCAGCTTAGGCGAGTTGGAATTTCACCAATATACGCCCAAAAGTTATCCTTAATGTTTTGCCCCTGCTTCGCCTCGGAATCCCGCCATCTTGCACAATACTCGATCTCACTCCTTCCTTGGATGCGTTTCTCGGCGCACTGGCTCGTCATTTTAGTTGCGATGAAGAGACTAATTTTATCTCGATTCTGTAGCGCCCAGACACCTTCTTGAGCGGGCTGCTGGAGGCGTTTGCTGTACTCCGAGAGGCGCACATGATTTCGAGCCAAGTGCTTCTGTGTACTCGATTCGGCTGCAATCGTTTTCTCAAGCTCAGCTGCCTGAGCCTCAACCCATTGTTTTCGCACCATTTCGGTGTATTTCGTCACGATTTTCATCGCGCGCGCAAAAGCTTCGCTACCGTCTAAATACGACACGAGTTTCTTCTGCGAAGCTTTTTGTTGCTTGAGGAGTTCTTCGTCCGATTGTTGTTCGGTCGGAGTTGGGCTTACAGCGGCCAAAACTGCATCTGGGGAAGGACAAGGTTGATTTTCTTCGCAGACGACGGCAGCTGGACTAGCCGTTGGCTGAAGATTCTGGCCTTTTTCCCTCTCTCTTTTTTCTTCTTCTTCGAATTCTTTTTGCGCCTCATCTAGACCAGACTTGATTTTTTCCGCAGCCACAGCCTGCTCCTTTTTACTCGCAAAAAGAAGCTCGTTATCCATTTCGTCTTTAAAACGATCGACGATTGAAGACGCGACAAAGTAGCGTCGCGCCTCAAATGCGTGTTCGGCTAGGCGTCGCGCAAGGACGGACGGAGTCAGATCATCTGCAGGAAAGATGTGCTCTTGGAGAATTTGAAGTGCTGAACGGGCGAGAACGCCTTTCTTATTTTTTCCACCACCTACAGTCTCAACTTCCGAATCCAGCTCCATGGAACCCTTCTCGAGCTTAAGAACAGCGGGTGCGTAAAGGTTATCGATATCGGATTCGAGCTTTTTCTTATCGAGATTCATGATCTCGATATGCTTCTGGAGGACTGGCGCATTTGCCTTAAATTCGCTCATTGCGCGCGAAACCAAGGTTTGGCTGAGCACGGGGCGATCGTACATGGACTTTGCGATCGTTGGGTAGGCGGTGATGAGGTCGTCGAAGTCGTCTTCTTGTTTTAGGCTCTTATAAAGGCGCCCTTCGGTAATTTTTAAACCCTGTATGCGATAGGAAACGAGGTCCTTCGCGCAGGATTGAATCGGGTTATAATATTTGTCGAAACTCCCCACCTTACCTTGAGTCTCAATCATATGATTAAGACCCCAGCGATTCACGATCGTTTGTCGGAGCATCGACGCAAGAATAAGCTTCGTATATTCGATTTTATTCGCAGGAAACTGAAGGGCGACGATTTCTGCATCGACAATCTGGGATGGATTGAGGAACACCTCCACCATGAAATGAGTTCCATGACCATCGGGGATGTGGCGGATGGAATCTCTGAGACCATAGGTGGCGTTATCCAAGAGGGTGGTCCCGACCTTCGTGCTGATTTTCAAATTCAGGCCGTCCATCGCATCGGGAAAGTAGTCTTGAACTCCCCTCGGGTCGCGATGAGCCTGCATGAAGTAGTTCGTGAGCAGAGCCTTTTGGAGCTGCACGTACACGGCGATCACTGGACCAAAAACGGTGATTTTATCGTGGCTCGATTCGTAGTTCGCGCGTTTAAAGCTTTCGTTCTCGATGTCCGTTTTGAACGCGAGAAGATCGTTATAAAATTTGTTGTAAGCGGGGTTGTTTGCGAGAACGAGAGCGCGGGTCGAACCAGTGGAACACTCGGGAGCCTTCAGGATGAAGAGCTCCTGGTAGCGGTTCATCATCTGTTCCATGCGCTTAGCGAGCGGATCACTTTCCCACTGACCAATCGCAAAGGTACAGGCCAATGCTGCTAGAACTACAGCAAAAAGAATGACCAATCGTCTCGGAACACGTTTAAAACTGAACATCGGCTTAGGGACCTCGACTCTCTCTCAGGGTGAGAAAATTCAAGTTCCGTGCCCGTTAAACAAAAGAAAACGCCCTAAGTTTCAGTAACTTAGGGCGTTTCGGATTTAGGAAACTGTCTAGAGATTTGACAGTGAACTAGCTAAATAACAGCGTTTACTTACAATCCAGCGGAACATTCGGGAACTGCTTGAGCCCCTGTTTTTCAGCTTTCTTAATCGCATCGACCATCGCAGGCTTACGAACTGCTTCGTCGACGCCCACAATTCCGTTTCCGCAAGTTGGGTACGCTTCAACGACATCCGCTGCTGCAGCCCAACCGCGACCGAGATTTGCGACGTTGTCTTCCATGATAACAATGGCGTTACTTTGTCTGAGAGCGTTCAAGCTGTGGAGACAGCCTGGAGCGTTTTTCTCGAGACGTGCGAGACGCGTGTCGGTTTCGCGAGCTTGACGAAGAAGCGTCTGAAGACCTTCGCGGTCGTTACTCAAGCAACCTTCGACGCTCACGATCGATACGCCGCCTTTCATAATGACTGTTTTGCCATCTTCGGCGAGGGTGCGATAACCCGTGCGATTGAAAATACTGACCGCGAGGTCCAACAATTCACGCACTTCTTTCGAATCGTGAATACGGTTTCCTGCGGCGTCTTTCATTTTCATGAGACTCTTGAAAAGCTCTGGCAAATCCGGAAGCGCACGTGCAGCCGCAGTCGCTCCAGCTTGTGCAGCCGACCCCTCAGGGATGGTTTTCATGAGCTCGATGAAGCGCTTCACGTTAGCACTTTTAGTCATCGTTTCCGATTCAGCTTTCGCAATTGTTACAGCTTTCGCGAAAAGCTCTGGATTCCCACGAACGCGATTCAAGAAACGCTCTTCATCACCCACATGATTTGCGAAAATACGGTCTTGGGCTTCGCCGTCGACTTTTTTCAACATTCCTTCGAGTTTGGTCAGGGTCTCTTCGCTCTGCTGGCGTCCGCTGCGTACTGCGCTCTGATATACTTTTCGGTATTCAGCAAGCGCCGCATCTTTCGATTCCGCCAAGAACTCAAAATAAGATTTCTTCTCAGCCGGCGACATATCTTTCACAAGCGCTGAGAGAATTTGAATCGGATCGCCAGCAGGTCTGCGGTCCGCGCCGTAGTATGGATTGAACCAAGCTGGGTTCATTGTATAGTTTTCTTCATCGCCCGTGGTTGTCTTTGCCGTTTGGCACGCGCTGAACGTCACAAGCGTAAGCGCGACAAGACCGAGTTTTCTCGATAGACTAGTATTCATGAATTTCTCCTTAAGTTTCCTATTCATTATCCTAGCTAGCTTTTCGGAAATACCCAACGCATTCTGTAGCGGGAATATTTTGACGAAAACCAAGCAAACTTCGAATTCCACAGGGAAAAAGAGGCCTATGAAACCTGAAGTTAAGACAGAATCGACCGTACTTGCGGCAGGATGTTTTTGGGGTGTGGAAGATATTTTGAGAAAACTAGACGGAGTCATTGAAACCGAAGTGGGTTATACAGGGGGATCGCTCGAAAACCCGGTCTACGAGAAGGTAAAAAAGGGCGACACCGGGCATGCCGAAGCGGTGAAAATCATTTTCGATCCCTCGAAGATCAGTTTCGAACAAATCCTCGCCTATTTTTTCAGGCTTCACGATCCTACCCAATTGAATCGTCAACAAAATGACATCGGAACTCAATATCGCTCAGCGATATTTTACATGAACGAAGAGCAGAAGAAGATCGCCGAAAAGAAAAAGGCCGAAGTCGATGCTTCGGGAAAATGGAAAAAACCCGTGGTTACATCGATCGTTCCGTTTGAAAAATTTTGGCCCGCGGAGAGCTACCACCAGGATTACCTCATCAAAAATCCGGGTGGATATACCTGTCACTACCTCAGAGATTGAGCCGACATTCAATTCCGTACTCAGCTTTAGGTTTTGTCATGGAAAGCATCTTACTCTCAGCTTAAACTCATAATCTATGATCGATCTGAGCAAATACCCAAATCTTCTCAAAGACGGCTGTCCTTGGGTCGACCTCCGAAATCAGTTTGGCCTACCGAACGTAAAATGGTGCGAGGAAACACTCTGCCAATTCGTCGCAGAACCCGCAAACACCTGGTCGAACTTGGGTTACATCTTCGTCGGCGTACTCTTCTTTTTTATCGCTCGACGCGAAAAATCACGGGTCCTTCGCTACTACTCCCATGCCGCAATGTGGGTGGGTTGGACTTCGCTCATCTATCACCTCACGGTCACCTACATCCTTCAAATTCTCGATTTCGTCGGAATGTACGTTTATTTCTTCATGATCATCGTCCAAAACCTCACGCGTTTGGGACGACTGAAAGAAGGAAATGAAATTCGAAACATTTGGATCGCAACAGCAGTTGCGACGATCGCTTCAACGATCGGGACTAAAATCGGAGCACCCGTCCAAGCCTCGATCATGATTCTCTTCCCCGTTATTTTCTGGACGGAATGGAAGCTGTCTCAAAGCCCAAATTTGCCGAAGAACACCCACTACGGATATTTTTTCGGAACCTGCGCAACGATCACCGCTGCAGCCTACTGCTCGTTTCTGGATGTCTCGCGGCACTGGTGTCAGCCGGAAAACCACGTTCTCCAGGGTCACGCAAGCTGGCACATGTTCGGTGCGATCGCCCTCTTCCTGTCGTATTTCCATTATCGGCAATTCTACAATAAAGAGACGGGACTCTTAATCCGCTGACATTGAATTCCGTCGAACGAACCCTTCGAATCGGGTTTAAATGCAGAATAGAGCTTTAGTGGACGCCATAAGGTTACTGCGCCGTCGACTGGCTTTTATAGGCCTCAAGATAGCTGACTAGGGAGCGAACCTGTTTTGAGTCGAGCTTATCTGACAAGCTCTTCACGCCAACAACTTTCGGATGCCCGCTACTTTCAAGGGCCTGAACCTTCAAATTCGTAGAGTTCGCGTGGCATCCCGCGCAGTTCTGAAGGAAAAGCTTCTCCCCCCGCATCGCCGCAGGATCAGTCCGGCGCTTCAAAACCATCTTTCCGTAACGGCTCTGGTAGCTTGAGAGCGTGATCGACTCGAGGCCCGATAAAAAGAGCGTTTCTAAGATCACGCCTTCCTTCTTAATCTTTGAATTCGAACTCGCTGGCAAAATCACCTTCGGATTTTGAGCCGTTTCAATTTCTTTTCCGTCCTCTTTATAAGCGACGAGGATTGAATTGTACTTTTGAAGGAAAGCTCGCGGCATCAAGACCTCTTTGCCGCTTCGGGATTTCAAAACCACGAGGTCCAGGTTGGCGCGTTCAGCAGCGCTCAGGGTAGAAATTTTTTCGTTCACCAATTCAGAAAGGGACGCACCCGTGAATTTGCGCGATTTCGATTCGAGCGGATCTTGCTCCGTTAGCGTCTGGGTTTTTCGCTTGGAAATCTCTTGGTCCGTTACGCGGGCGAGCTCTTTTTTTGTTCCCACGTCATAGGTAATAGAGAGGGAATAAACCGCCTGCGCCGAGGCCGAATGGGTGCCAAAAGCGAGGGCAAATGCGAAGTACGCGTTGCGTCGTGGACTCATATCCTTCTTATTGAAGCTGGAAACCGGGAACTCTGTCAAGTTTCGATGGCAGCATGTCCCATCTTTATGCTAATAAAGGAGCACATTTAGGTTCTCTGTCAAAGCGAGCCATACCGGCTTCGCTTTTTTTTTGTGCCGCGGGAGTTATGAACCTGGGCGGTCGACCTAACGTGCTTGAACTATGCAAAGTCAAAGCGCCGTCGCACAGACGGAAACGTCCATGGACGTTGAAAAATTAGACCTCTCCACCATCCCGGGATCAACCACCCAGGATAAGCTCATCCATTATTTAACTCCCATCTTGGAAGAAATTGGATTCGAGCTCGTTCACCTTGAACTCGAAATGCATCGCGGAAAGATTTTAAGAATCTTTATTGATCACTTGAAGTCGGGCGGCGAAGCGATCGGTGTGGAAGATTGTGTCACCGCAACGAAGGCCCTCGACCTTCCTCTGGAAAAGTTTTCGAACTCCGACAAAGCGCTCATGACGGGTTATGAACTTGAAGTTTCGTCACCCGGCGTGGATCGCCCACTCCGTAAGGACGCTGACTTCCAGAAATTTGCGGGTCGTGAAATTCGTATCCACCTTTTCCGCCCAGCGACGAGCGAAGAAATGGAAAATGCGGAGTACTTCCTGAAGAACCCGAAACAAAAGAATTACATCGGAGAGCTCAAGGGGCTCGAGAACGGAAAGATTATCCTTTCGATCTCGCCCACCATGGGATCAACGAAAGCCGACTCGAAGCACGGCTCGAAAAAGTCCAAGACCAATAACAAGAATTCTGAAACCGAACGTCATTTTACGGTGAAACTCCCGATGACTTTAGTTTCAAAAGCAAACCTGGAACCTGATTTTAACTCGTAGGAGAAAAATATGAACGCAACCGACTTAACACGCGTGATTGAATCCGTAAGCAAAGACCGCTCGATTAAGCGCGAAATCATCATTGCCGCTCTTGAACAAGCCGTCCTGATGGCCGCCCAGAAGAAGTATGGCCAGCACGCGATCTTGGAAGCGCACTACAATAACGATTCAGGCGAAATCGACCTCTATCTCTTTAAGAAGGTCGTCGAATCCGAACCTGAAATGCTCGAAGAGAGCGAAGAGATCGATATTAACGAGGCAAAAACCCTCGATCCTGAATGTCAGCTCGGCGACGAGATCGGCGTGAAAGTCGAAACTCCAGACTTCGGCCGCATCGATGCCCAGACTGCGAAACAGGTCATTTTCCAAAAAGTTCGCGATGCAGAACGCGAAATCATCTTTAACGAATACATCCACCGAAAAGGCGAAATCATCACCGGTATCGCTCGCCGCGTGGAACGTGGAAACCTGGTCATCGACTTGGGTCGCACGGACGCAGTTCTCCCTCGCTCTGAAATCATCCCGGGCGAAATTTTCAAGCCAGGCGATCGAGTTCAGGCTTACTTGGAAGACGTCGTTACCTCGACGAAGGGTCCACAGCTTTACCTCACACGCACTTCTGCGAAGTACCTCCAGAAGTTGTTTGAAATCGAAGTTCCAGAAATTCGTGATGGAATTGTTGAAATCAAACTCGCTGCTCGCGAAGCAGGAGCACGTTCCAAAATCGCGGTCACTTCTAAAGACCGTGACGTGGATCCTGTCGGCGCATGCGTTGGTATGAAGGGAGTTCGCGTCCAAGCCGTCATCCAAGAATTGAAGGGCGAAAAGATCGACATCATCCCATGGTCGGATAACCCTGTGATGTTCGTCCGTTCGGCTCTTGCTCCAGCGGAAATTTCGTCTGTGAAAATGGACGAGCGCGCGAAAACGATGGAGATCATGGTTGAAGACGATCAACTGTCTCTCGCAATCGGTAAACGCGGACAAAACGTCCGCCTCGCTGCTCAGCTCACGGGCTGGAAGCTCGACATCATCTCGCGTTCGAAACTCTCTCGCCGCACGACCGACGTCGTGTACACGCTCTCGCTGATCGAAGGCGTGAACGAGACTTTTGCTCAAGCGATCTATCAAAACGGATTCCAGAGCATCCGTGCTGTTGCGGAAGCGAACATCGAAGCCATCCAGAAAATTCCTGGATACGAAGAACCGACGATGGCGGAGAGCCTAAAAACTCGCGCTGCAGACGCTCTGAAAAAACATGGTGACATGATTCAGACTCCTGCAACTCCAGCGGGTCAAGCACCTGCTATGGCAGATAGCGGAACGAGCGGCGGTCGCGCAGATGCAAAAGCAGCTGCTGAAGAGCGCCTAAGAGAAATGATGAAAGCAGCAGCAACCGCAGAAACCGCGGCTGAAAATGCTGGCGATAAGGATAACG